>DATMZP010000088.1:0-4077 GCA_035573595.1 Hyphomicrobiaceae bacterium | reverse complement strand
CCGGAGTTCTGGCGCGATGCTCTGCCCCGGATTGCGGCGGAGGGGATGGGACCTCAGGCCGACGCTCAGGAGAGAGGTTGCCGTCATCGCTGCGCGGCCGCGCCGTTACGCCGACCGGGGCCACCGGACGACGGCTGCCCGTCAGAGAATAAACGCGCGCGGCGGGCACGGCAAAATCGGCGGCCCTGAGATCAACCCAGGCCTGCCCCCGCGACGCTCGTGCCGGCCTCAAGAAAAACCAAGCCAGCGCCGCGAGCTGCAAGGCGAGCACGACGCCCATGGCGCTTTTGTAGGCGAGGGGAGGATAGTGGCCGCCGTCAACCGGCCACTGCTGGATGATGAGGCCCATCAAAGATTGCAGTGCGAAGGCGGCGCCGACGTGCAGCAGGTTCAAGGCCGCGTTGGCCCGGCCCGAGATTTCCTTGGGATAGTAATCGGCGAGGATGGCATAGCTGAGCACGGTCGCGGCTCCGGCGGCGGCGATTGCGCTCCAGGCGAGGCCCGCGGCCACGGGAAGCTCGAACAATAAGGCGAGCTGGGCTGACAGCGACAGGCCGACGGTGGCGAGGAGCACGTGCTCGGTCTTGCCGCCGAGGTGGCGGACGTGGTTGGCCACCACCCCCAGAGCCAAGCCGCTGGCGCTGACGACGATGGCCATGACGCTCAGGATGGCGACTACGCCGGTGCGATCGAGACCATCGACATCTCTGAGCCAAGGCGCGGCCCATAGCCCCTGCAGTGACCAGGAGGTGCCGATGCCGAGGGAGGAGAGTGGGGCCAGGCGCCAAAAGCGCCGCTCGCGATAGATGGCAAACAGCGTGGGCTGCCCGCGTGTGCACGCCGCGGGTTTTCGGTCATCGTCGGGCACGATCCCCACGATGAGGAGGGCGGCGAGCGCGCTCAAGGCGCCGAGGACGGCAAAGAGGCCGCGCCAGCCGACGGCGGCGATGAGAAGATCCGCCGGTGCCGTGGCCGTGACGGCGCCCAAGGCGCCCAGCATGACGAACCAGCCGTTGGTGAGCGCCAGGCGCTCGGCGGGAAACCAGAGCACGATAGCCTTGAAGCCCCCCATCAGGGCGAGCGCCACGCCCGCCCCAATCAGGGCGCGGCCGAACAAGAGGCCCACGAGCGTGTCGGCGAGGGCAAACAGGAGGGCGCCCGCGCTGGCGAGCAGGAGCAGGCCGCTCAGAAGTGTGCGCGGGCCGTGTCGGTCGAGCAGGATACCGCAGGGGATCTGGGCGGCGGCGAACACCAGAAAAAAGACGGCGGTCAAGAGCCCGAGGTCGGCCGCGGTGAGGCCGAGCTCCGCCGTCAAATCGGCGGCAATCAGGGCGTTGATGGTGCGAAAGAGGTAAGACAAATAATAGCCGGCTGCGAAAGGCAGCAGGACGCAGCCGATCCGGCGTGAACGCGTCACGGGGTTTCCTCCCAACAATAATTTAGCAACGGAACTTGTGTCTCCCGCCGAAGGCGGGAGCGCAGCCTCAAGGTCTCAAGGGCTCAAGCGCTCAAGCGCCGTCGTCCTCCCGATCGCGCCGCCACAGCAAGCGGGCCACGCCATCCTCGCCGTCCCCGAGTAGGGCGCCCCAGATCGGTTCGGGCAGGAGGGGATCGTCGAGCTTGACGCGCAGGTATTCCTTGGCCTGGTCCCGGGCCTGGTCCCGGGCCTGGCCGTGGTTGATCCGGCGCCAGGCCGCGCCGACCTCGACCGTCCCCGCCATGATCAGGAAATCGGGGGCATTGCGTCCCTGCTTGCCCGCGTTGCGAAGGATGGAGACCTTGGCGTTGAGGGTCAGCGTGGTGATGCTGCCGGTGTAGCCATCCTTCACGGGCGTAAACGTGCCAATCACGGGCATGGGGCTTTCCTTCTCTAGGGGCTTGCGGAGTGCGTGTAGGGTTTGAGAACGATGTCCTTGTGGACGATGACGCGCAGCGGCCAGCCCGGACGCACGGTGAGCGTGGGTCCGACATCGAGGTGGCGTTCGACCAGGCGCTGGCCCACGCGGTTGCCGGTTGCTTGGGTCGCGGCCTGCAGCGCGCGCACGAGGCTATTGTCGGAAGCGCCCACGGCCAGCTCGGTACCGACGCCCAGCACGGTGGCGAGCGCCACGCCCTTCAGGAGTTGGAAGGTGTGCAGGTCGACACTGTCGGCCAGCCCGGCATAGCCGCTGGTATCGGTTGCCGGCAGGTTGTCGATCAGGACCGAGCTGCCATCGGGCAGGATCAGGCGCTGCCAGACCACAAGCGCGCGCTTTTGGCCGAAGGCCGTGACGTTGTCATAGCGGCCGAGGAGACGCGAGCCCTGCGGGATCAGAAGGGTGCGCCCGGAAACGCTGTCGTAGACGTGCTCCGTCACCTGGGCGATGACAAAGCCGGGGAGGTCGGAGTTGAGGCCGCTGATCAGACTGGCGGCGATGATGGTCCCGGCCATCAGCTGGTAGGGCGAGACCGGGCGCTCCAGGGCGTGCGGATTGTAGATCTCCTGATCGGGCCCGCCTTTCAGGAAGGCGAGCTTGCGCATCGGCTCAGTTGGCTGGGCGCTGCTGGGATCCAACTCACCGGCGCCCGAAGCCGCGGTAGCGCTCGGCCCAGCGGCAGCGAGCGCGTTGTCCCGCGTGCGCGTTGGCGGCCGCGGCGCCTCGCCCGCGTGCGATCGTGTGCCGGCCTCGCCGCCGTCCTTGAAGGCCGGGGCCAGCAGCCGAAAGAACACCGGTGATTGGCGGGCTTGGCCCACCAGGCGGGCGAGCCGCCCCTTGTCGGCGCCATCGCCGTCCTCATCGCCGCCGAGAGACAGCGCCAACCTCGGCACGCCCGCCGGGAGTTTCGGTTCGTCGGCCGCTTTGGTGGGCCGCACGTCCTCATAGCTCGCCGGCAGTTTGGCCAGCGCATCGGTGACGGGCTTGTGCTCGACATTGAAGAGCTCGGGCCGCTCGCTCAAGCGCAGGCTCGGCGGCTTTAGTGCTACCAGCACTAGGCCCGACAGGACAAACAGGATGACGGCGGTTATGCCGATCAGCACGCGGCGGTTGATGCGCGTGACCGGCTGGGGGCGCGCACGCAGGGTGAGGCTCTCGGGCGCGACCTTGCCGTCTCCGGGCGTGGGAGCCGCGATCGTCATGGCTGCACCTCCCGCCACACGGCATCGGTGCGGATGATGCGCACGACGCGTTGGGGCGCCGTGCCCAATCGCAGCTCGGCAGCTGCGAACAGGCGATCGACGATGTAGGTGGTGCCGCGCACGCGATAGTTGACGAGCGCGCTCTTGCCGTCGGGGCCGAGCACGAACAGGGGCGGGGCTTCGCTTTGCGCCAGGCCGGGGGGAAACTGGATGTAGACCTTGGCCCCGTCATCGAACACCTGCCGCGGCTTCCAGGGCGCCTCGCCTTCGAGGCGATAGCGAAAGCGCAGCTCTTCGAGATTGACGCCGCCGTCGGCAATGGCCGCCGCCGAGCTGACGGCCTCGGCGCGTTGGCGCTTGAGGGCGACCAGTTCGGCGGCGGGGTAGGTCCAGGTCAGGGAGGCCATGTAGGTCGCAGCCGTTGCGTGCATCTCCAGATGGTAGGTGCGGCGATCCGTGGTGATGACGAGGTTGGTGTCGAGGTCGGCGGCGGTCGGCTTGACGAGGATGTGGACGGTGGCGTCCTTGCCCTCGCCGCTCAAGGTGTCGCCGACGATCCAGCGCACGGTATCGCCTGCGGAGACGGAGATGAGCTTTTCGCCGGGCTCCAAGCCGATGTCGGTGACCTGATTGACGGCGGCATAGAGTTGATAGAGCGCGCCGCGGCTGTAGGGGTAGACCTGGATGGCATTGATGTAGCCGTCCTTGCTGGGCTCGACGCGGGCGCCGCGCTGGGCGGCGGCGATGCGCTCCTTGGGGGGAAGGAGAGGCGCGCCCTCGGTGGCTTCCGCGCTCTTGGTCGTGGCGGAGAGGGGTTTGAGCTGGCCGGGAAGGGGCAAGGGTTTGGGAACCTCGACGTAGGCGATCTCGGGCTTGGGGTCGGGCTCGCGCGTTGCAGCCGTGAAGGCTGGGCTGTCGAGGAGAGGGATTTCCGGGGCCTCGAGGCGCCTGGCGCAGGC
>DATMZP010000087.1:0-12261 GCA_035573595.1 Hyphomicrobiaceae bacterium | reverse complement strand
CGGGTACAACTATTACCTGATGCTCTTCAACCTGCTGCCGGCCTATCCCCTCGACGGTGGCCACGCCCTCGATGCCTGGCTGGGGCGGCTGCTGGGACCGGCGTGGTCAGTGCGCATCGTCGCCGGCCTCGGCCTCGCCTGTGCCGCCGGCATCGCCTACCTCGCCCTCCCGGGCGGGATCTTTCTCCTGTTCATCGCCTTCTATCTTGCGATGTGGAACTGGCAGAAGCTCCAGAGCGTCGGGCGTTGGCAGAGGTGAGGGGCGCCCCTGCCGACCGCGAGCGTCACGCCGTCGGTGAGCCTCGGGTCCTCGGATACTTCGCAATTGCGCTGGAGCACGGAGGATAGTAGATGATCGCTGGGCGTCTTGTCTGGTTTCGGTGATATTGGATCGGTCGGATTTCAAACCGACTTGGTGCGGGTTGCAAGATTTTGGAGCAGCATAATGGCGTCCTCTCGTGATGTCGTCGTTCGCGACAAGCGCCGCGTATTCGATGGTTTCTTCAAGCTCGACGAGATCACGGTCTCGCACCGCCTGTCGACCGGCGCCATGAGCGCCGACCGGAAATCGCTCATCTTCGAACGTGGCGATTCCGTTGCCGCGCTCATCTACAACCGCGATCTGGCACAGGTAATCCTGGTCGAGCAGTTCAAGGCCCCGACCCTCGAGAAGAGTCGGAGCAACGGCTTCATCCTCGAGGCGATGGCGGGCATGATCAGGCCCGGCGAGACGCCGGATCAGGCTGTCGCGCGCGAGGCTTTTGAGGAGACCGGCTATCGGATCTACGACCCTGAGCTGATCGCGACCTTCTTCTCTTCTCCAGGCGGCAGCTCGGAACGCATCTTCCTCTACTTCGCCGTGGTGACCAATGCCGACAAGGCCGGCCCTGGGGGCGGCTCTGTCACCGAGGGTGAGGATATCCAGGTCGTTCCCCTGGATGTCCGCGAGCTCTTCGACCGGCTGCGCGGCCGGGCTCTCGACGATCCCAAGCTCATCATTGCCACCCATTTCCTCAACGACTGGCTGCGAGTCGAGGCGTCTCGGCCAGTGGTGCTAGCGCCCGGAACCGTCACATACAGGAAGCGCGCGCTGCCGCGCCTGGGGCTCGGCATCAAGACCGGTGAGATCCTCAAGGTCCGAGACGTGGACGTATGGGTCAACTCCGAGAACACCGACATGATGATGGACCGCATCATCGGGCGAACCATCTCCGCCAACATCCGATACGGCGGCGCCGAGAAGGACGAAGAGGGCAACGTGGGCGAGGACACGATCGCCGAGGCCCTGCGGACCGCCCTCGGCCGACGCGCCTTCGTGCGTATCGGCACCGTGGTGGAGACCACGGCGGGGGCGCTTGCCGGGTTCGGCGTGCGCCGCGCCGGCGACGGCGGCTTGGCTGTGGAGCAGGTCGCGCCGACGATCGTCGCGGCCGTCGACGCCTTCTTCGACGACCACGCCGACACGGACCTAGCGCAAGTCTTTCTGCTGGCGTTCACCGATCGCGATCAGTATGCGTGCCAGAAGGCGATCCGCGATGGCGCTGGCTACGAAGAGGTGACGGAAGCCCCCCGCTAGCCGTCTGTTCGTCGGCGCAACAAGTGTTGATTGATTGTCATGCTCCCCTATCGCATCCGCCGTCTGCTCAAGAATTCCGTCGCCTTCGTTCACCCGTTCCCGCCGCTTGCCGCGGTTCTCTTCGTGTGGCTGCTGGGCTGGTTCGGGCAGCCCCGCGAGGTCTATTTCGCGGCGGTCGAAGGGCCGTTCGACGCCGGCAAGGTGTTCCACCACGTGTTTGCGGCGCTGGCGCTCGCGCTGCTGAGCGCGTCGCTCTACTACGCCATCCATTTGTTCGCGGAAGAGCGCATCGACCGAAACTATGCCGGGAGCCAGCTCGAATATCATCGGATGTGGAAGCTGTGTCGCTGTGTCGGCTGGGGGACAGCATATTTTCCGTGGCTTGGCCTTGCCTGCAGCGTCGGTATCGCGGGGCTGAAAGCAGGCGAGCATGGGGCGGAGATCAAGCAGGCGGTCGGCAGCTCCCTCGGTGCTGTCCAGAAGCTCGAACCCGGGCTTGAGCTGCTCGACAAGCTGCCGGCGCGGCTCTATCTCGCGGCCGCGGCGATCGCGCTGTGTGGGCTCCTCGTCGTCTATCTGATCGATCGCTTTCGCCGGGAGCTGCCCAATCCAGGGCGCTTCGTCGGCATCGGAGCGCTGGTTGCCGTATTCCTGGTGCCGGCCGTCTTCTCCGATATCGGCAGCCTGTTGCGGGATGCAGTCGGCCTGCTGTTCGGCGGCGAGGCAAACCTCTGGCGCATCCCAGTCGTTGCCTTCTATCGCACTCTCGGCCCTGTCGCCATGGCGGCCCTGGTCACGACCGGTCTGGTGGCGCTGCTGGGTGTCTTTTCCCTGCTCTCGGCCCAGATCAGGTTCCCGCTGATCCGCTTATGCGTGGCGCTGATTGCCGTGGCGGTGCTGTTCTTCGATTGGCCTGCCTATAACATCGCTGTGCCCATCCTCCTCATCTGCGGCATCGTCGGCACTATCGGACTGTTCCCGATCAATAGAGCTCTTGCCATCGTCTATGGATTCCTGCTGGTCCTCCTGGCGGCCCCGACGCTGTGGCAGGTCGCCGGTCGGGGCCAATCGGCCGGCGCGGAAATCAAGTTGGATTCCCGCCAGGTCCTCTCCGCCTACCCCGCCCTCGAAGAGAGCTTCAAGACATGGCTCGGGGAGCGCGAGGCCGACCGGCGGACTTTCAAGGCACATGACAAGTCCTACCCGGTGCTGATCGTCTCCGTGCAGGGTGGCGGCATCTTCGCCGCCAGCGCGGCAGCGACCCTGCTGTCGCGCCTGCAGGACAAGTGCGACGGCTTCGCCCGCCACGTCTTCGCGATCAGTGGCGTCTCCGGCGGGGCGGTGGGGGCGGCCGTGTTCCATAGCATGATGGACGCCAACGACGGGAAAGCCGCGGGCTGCCGCACGGAACGCCCCGGCCAGGACAGGAGTGCTGCTAAGGACGGGCTGACCGCACGAACGGCGGCGGTCATTCTCGACGACCATTTATCGCCTCTCCTGGGCGTACTGCCTGCCGACCTGCTCGGCCTTCAGCAGGACCGCGCCGCCGCACTCGAAAGCAGCCTGATCCGCTCCGTCAACGATCATGGCAAGGTGCGAAGTCTGCGCGAGCCGTTCAGCAGGCACTGGACGTCCGCTCCCGGCGCACCTGCGCTGCTGCTCAACGCCACCTGGGTCGAGACCGGTTTTCGTGTCGCCTTCGCGCCCTTCGCGCTTGGCGGCATGCGCGACGGCACGCTCTACGCCTTCGGAGATCGCGAGCTGGCTGGACCGGGCCTCGCCGGCATTTCCGTTGCTCGGGCTGCTGTGGTCAGCGCGCGCTTTCCGGGCGTGGTGCCCGCCTTCTCGGTGCGCAAGACCACCCAGGGGTCGGACGGCGCGACAGTGCAGCGCTGGAATTTTGTCGACGGCGGCTATGCGGACGCGTCGGGTTCCATGACCGCGCTCGAGGTCTACAAGGCTCTCGAATCCTTCGAAGCGGCCAAAGACGTCGACCTGCGCCTCGTTGTTCTCACGGAAGCACGCCCGAAAACCAAGTTTGCCACCCTCACCGGGACGATCTCGCCCGATCTGGTAGCGCCGGCCAACACGCTGCTGAGCGTCGGCGATCTCGTGTCGCGGCAGGCCGTCATGCGCACGCTCGCCGAAACCGACGGCAACAACATCAAGGAGCTGCGCAGCCGGGCCAGCCGTGCACAGAACGGCTACGACGACAAATGGAAAGCCGCACTGATCGAGATCGATCGCCAGTCTTTTTCCCTCGCGCTCGGCTGGAACATCTCCCAGTCGACCCACGCGATCGTCTCGCTCATGGTGGGTTGGCCTGAGCTCTGCCCGGCCCTGGCCGCTGCTTCGCGAAACGAGTCTGAGGACGAGTCGTCAGGGTCGAAGATTTCTGCCCAGACGATACGCGCAAACAGCTGCGTGCTGCAGGCGCTGACCAAGCTGGTAACACCGCCGTCTTAGCTATGGGACGCTACTTGCGTACGCGCTAGCACTTGACGATGGCCGGCACGCCGGGCTCCAGCAGGCGCAGGCGCGCCTCCAGGCCCAGGATCTTGAACGACACCTCCAGGTCGTGCCGATCCTGCGTGAGATGGGCCCAGCCGTCGCAATGCACCGGGACGATGACGGCATCCGGAAAGGCGCGCGCGGTCTCGACCGCATCGTTGGCGTCCATCGTGACATGGAGGCGCCCGCGCGTCTGGGCGGCGCCGGCGAACAGGACGACGAGGGCGGCCGGAAACCGGCGCGCGACCTCGGCCACGCCGTCGTACCAGACCGTATCCCCGGTGATATAGACCGGGCGCGCGTTGCCATCCCGGCCGGCCAGAACGAAGCCGATGACGTCGCCCGAGAGCGGCTCGATCCCCGCCGGTCCGTGGCGGGCGGGCGTTGCCGTGACGCGCAACCCGGCGCTGTCCGGCTTCGTCATCGACACGCTGCGCCACGGCTCCAGCCCCTCGGCCTTGCCGCCGAGACGCTGCGCACCCGCAACGGTCGTGAGGACACGCTCGGCCTTGGCCAGCAGCACCCGCCCCTCGTCGTCGAGGTTGTCCGCATGCTGGTCATGACTGAGCAGCACGGCATCGATGGAGCCAACCTGGGAGACGGCCACGGCCGGCTTCTCGGTTTTCGTGAGCGTGACGTGCGGTAACCGATACTGGCCGGGCATGTCGAAGGTGGGGTCGGTGACGAAGCGGTAGCCGTCCACCTCGATCAGGGCGGTTGGGCCGCCAACCAGGGTGATCTTCACACTGTCCATACGCCGCTGCTCTCCGACAGGAGAAATCGCCCCTGTCCGCGCCTCCTTGGCATCCGAGCCTAGCCGCTTCGCAGCGGCTGAGACTCACTCTCATGACAATTCGTTAAGCGGACGCAAGGTTGCGTCGAGCGGCAGCGAAGACCCCAGCTCAGCCTGAGCGAGATCGGCCTTTGCGACTGCGCAGGTCTGCGCTGCTACAGCATACGCCGGCTCTTGATGGCCGCGGCCAGCGTGCCCTCGTCGAGGTAGTCGAGCTCGCCGCCGATCGGGACGCCCTGGGCGAGGCGCGTCACCTTGATGTCGCGGCCGCGCAGCTGATCGGTGAGGTAGTGCGCCGTAGCCTGGCCCTCCACCGTGGAGTTGAGCGCCAGCAGCACCTCCTGCACGGGCGGGGCGGCGCGCTCGATCAGCCGGCCGATGTTGAGGTCGGCCGGACCGACGCCGTCGAGCGGCGAGAGGTGTCCGCCCAGCACATGGTAGACGCCGGTGACGACGCCGGCGCGCTCCAGGGCCCACAGGTCGCCGATCTCCTCCACCACCACGATCAGCGACTGGTCGCGCCGCGGGTCGCGGCAGATGGTGCAGGGGCTCAGCGTGTCGACGTTGCCGCAAGTCTGGCAGGTGACGATCCTGGAGGCCGCCTCGGCAAGGGCCGCCGCCAGCGGCTCCAGGAGGTCGGTGCGCCGCTTGATGAGCGCCAGCGCCGCCTTGCGGGCCGAGCGGTGGCCAAGCCCCGGCAGCCGCGCCAGCAGCGCGATCAGGCGCTCGATTTCCGGTCCTGCGGTCTGCTTGGCCATTGGCGTTCCCAGGTTCCCTCTCCCCGCTAGCGGGGAGAGGGAGTTTTCCCCTAGAACAGCTTGAGCCCTGGAGGCAGCGGCAGTCCGCCTGTCACCTCCTGCATCTTCTCCTGCAGGGCCGCCTCCGCCTTGGCCTTGGCGTCCTGGAAGGCCGCCAGGATCAGGTCCTCCAGCATCTCAGTGTCCTCGGGCTTGACGAGGCTCGGGTCGAGCTTCACGGCCCTCGCCTCCATCTTGCCGTTAAGCGTCACCCGCACGAGGCCGCCGCCCGACTGGCCCTCGACCTGCAGGGCGGCCAGTTCCTCCTGCATCTGCTGCATGCGGCCCTGGATGTCCTGGACCTGCTTCATCATTTTCATGAGGTCTTTCATCGGCGACTCCGCCCGGTCTGGGTGAGATGGTGAGTGGTGAGATGGTGAGATGGTGAGTTTCGCGTGGAATGCGAGGATGGCTATTGAGCCTAAAGGCTCCGGGTGCTCCAGCCCCATCGCGGGGCCCGACAGGTGTCATCTGTTGCGACCCAGATCTATCACTCACATCTCACGCCACCGACCATCTCACAGTTTCGCGCCTGGCAACGGCTTTACCTTGACCTTTGCGTCTGGGAACTGCTGAAGCACGGCGGCGACGGCCGGATGCCGCTCGATCTCGCGCTGCTCAGCCGCTTCCCGCTCGGTTCGAAGCTCGTCGATCGTGCGTTCCCCCGGTGCGCCGCCGAGGGCTACGATCCAGGGTATGCCCGTCCAGAGGTTGAGTTTTTGACGCAGCTCGTTGGGGAGCTCCTTTGGAGCGGCGGGGAATAGGTATAGCTCGATGCTGCCGGCAGGATCGAACCTGACAAGACTTACGTTTCGCTCCAAATGATCCTTGAGTTTCGCGTCGCGCCGCGCCCCCACCAGCTCCACCACCTCGGCGAAGGAGCGCAGGATCGGCAAAGCCGGAGCAGTCTCCCCAAGGTCGTCGATCTCTTCATTGCCGTCGGCATCGAGGCCGGACTCAACGGCGCCGGCCTCCATGCCATTCGCGCCTCGGCTCGTCTCTCGGCCCGTCTCTGGCCGCACGGCAAGCTCAGTCATCGACGGCGGCGCTGGCATCGCGGCCCCGACGGGCTCGGCCATGGATGCAGCCGGAGCCGCAGCCGGCGCGCGGGCCGCAGGCGCGCGGACTGCTCCACCTTCCAAGGCCTTGATGATCTCGTCCGGCGGCGGCAGGTCCGCCGTGAAGGCCAGGCGGATCAGCACCATCTCGGCGGCGGCGTTCGCGTTGGGCGCATCGGCCGCCTCCTCCAGGCCCTTGAGCAGGATCTGCCAGGTGCGCGAGAGGATCGCCATCGACAGACGGCCGCCCAGATCAGCGGCGCGGCGCCGCTCCTCGGCGGAGAGGCCCTCGCCGGCCGCCTCGGCGCCCAGCACCTTGGCGCGGGTGGCGGTATGCACCGTTTCCGCCAGATCGTTCAGAATCTGCACGGGCTCGGCACCGTCGCGGTGCAGCCGGGCGAACAGCTCCAGGGCCTCGGGCGCCGTGCCGGCCACCAGCTTCTCCATCAGATCGAAGATGCGCCCGCGGTCGGCGAGGCCCAGCATGGCCCGCACGTTCGCCGCGGTGACGCTCCCGGAGCCCATCGCCAGCGCCTGGTCGAGCAGCGACAGGCCGTCGCGGACGGAGCCCTGAGCGGCGCGGGCGATGAGCGCGATGCCCTCGTCGCCCCTGACCTCCCCGCCCTCCCTGGCGACGATCCCCTCGAAGTGCCGCATCAGCACCGGCACGTCCACCCGCCGCAGGTCGAAGCGCTGACAGCGGGACAGCACCGTCACCGGCACCCGGCGCACCTCTGTGGTGGCGAAGATGAATTTTACATGCGCCGGCGGCTCCTCCAGGGTCTTGAGGAGGGCGTTGAAGGCGCCCTTGGAGAGCATGTGCACCTCGTCGATGAGGTACACCTTGTAGCGGGCCACCAGCGGCCTGTAGCGCGCGCTCTCGATGATCTCGCGCATATTGTCGACGCCGGTGTTGGAGGCGGCGTCCATCTCGACCACGTCGGGGTGGCGGCCCTCCATGATCTCCGGGCAGTGGCGCCCGAACTGCGGCATGTCGATGGTGGGCTTGTCGACGCCCTCGCGCTCGTAGTTGAGGGCGCGGGCCAGGATGCGGGCGGTGGTGGTCTTGCCGACCCCGCGGACGCCTGTCAGCATGTAGCCCTGGGCGATGCGGTCAGTGACGAACGCGTTTTTGAGCGTCGTCACCATGGCCTCTTGGCCGATCAGGTCGTCGAACGTGGCCGGGCGGTATTTGCGGGCCAGCACAACGTAGGGCGCGGCAGCGGGCGCAGCAGGGGACGCGACCCTATGCGCGGCCGGCGCAGGTGCCGCCGCGTCGCTCTCCGTCACGGTCTGATCGGCCGGCGGCTTCTTCTTTGCCATGCCTCAACGGGTGCGGTGCTGGGGTCGGGGTCAGACCCCTGGCCTCGACGTTGTGGCAGAAGCCCAGCTTTGTGGCCAGGGGTCTGACCCCGTCACTGCGGCCGAACGCGGGGCACGCGAAAGTGGGAGGCTGGACAAACGACCCGCATCTGGCTCGTTAGGGCTGCTTCCTTCCGGACCTGACCCGGTTGGCGAGGGACACGTCCGCCGCCAACCTCCCGCCGAATTATCCTACGAATGTCCCCACGATAGCAACCCATGCGCTATGGTGCGGCATGATGCGCACTGAATGCGTTGCACGGGCGCCAGCCCTGTGCTCACATATCCTGGGAAGGGAGCCCGTCGATGCCTACACTCGGTGCCACGCTGATGCTGGATCGGCTTGCCCACAAGCGCAGCGACGCCGAGTACATCAACGCCAGGCGTGAGGCTCCGGGCGCCCGCTTCCTGCTGCTGGCCGACCTGAAGCCCGTGATCCGTTCCAACGCCGAGCGCACCACCGCCAGGCTCGCGTGGTTCTCGCTGGAGGAGCTTGCCGGGTTCGGCCTGCCGGTCGCCGATGCGCTGTTCCTGGGCGTCGATGCCGAGGGCGACGGCCATTTCGCCCTGGCCGTGACCGAGCACCGCACCCGGCACGTTCCCGGCGCCATCGAGAAGCTGAGGCCGATCGTGGACCTGCGCTCGCTCGCCATGCAGGGCATCATGTCGCCGGAGGAGCTGTCGCTGTGCGGGCAAGCCCGCGCGCTCGCGCAGTGGCACGACAACGCCCGCTGCTGCGGCCACTGCGGCGGCAACACGCTGGTCAAGGACGGCGGCTGGCGGCGCAAGTGCTGGGCCTGCGGCATGGAGTGGTTCCCGCGCACGGATCCCGTGGTCATCATGCTCGTCACCGACGGGGACCGCTGCCTGTTGGCCCACGAGCACCGCTACGGCGAAAAGATGTACTCGGCCCTGGCCGGCTTCATAGAGCCGGGGGAGGACATCGAGCACGCCGTGCGCCGCGAGGTGCTGGAGGAGACCAGCATCAAGGTGGGCGAGGTCCGGTATCACTCCAGCCAGCCCTGGCCGTTCCCGCACTCCCTGATGATCGGCTGCGTAGGGCGCGCCGAGAGCACCGACATCACCATCGATTCGGGCGAGATCGCCGATGCCCGCTGGTTCAGCCGCAAGGATGCCCGGCTGATGCTGGAGCGACGGCACCCGGAGGGCTGGCACGTTCCAGGCAGGCAGGCCATCGCCAACGCCCTGATCGCGAGCTTCGTCGAGGACGCGTGACGGCGGCGCCGGGCGGACGGCTCCAGCGGCGGCCGGCGGAAGCCAAGGCATGCCGCCAGGGTCCCCGCTGGCAATCGCCGCCGTGTCGCCCCCCGTGACAAGCCAGGGTGCTTGGCGCTATTCGATGTGCCCCGAAAGTCCACCGCCGGCCCCGGCGGGCGTGCGGCCCGCCGCCATGCCGCAGAATCGCGAGCGTCGAGAGTCGCATGCCGCGTGAAGCCAACGCCGTCGATTTCTGGCGCGGCTTTGCGCTCGTCTCGATCTTCGTCAACCATATTCCGGGCATCTACTACGAGCGGTTCACGCATCGGAACCTGTCGTTCTCCGATTCCGCCGAGCTGTTCGTTTTCCTGGCCGGCTGGTCGCTGGGCCTGCTGGTCTACGGCAACGGCCTCCACAAGGGCCGCGCGACACCGCTTACCTTCCGCCTCGGCGGGCGGTCGCTCCAGATCTACACGGCCCACATCTTCATCAGCGGGCTTGCGCTCTCCATGTTGGCGGGAGCCGCCTACCTGACCGATACCCCGCCCATCCTCGACTGGCACAACGCTGCCGCATTCTTCCAGGACCCGGCGCGGACGCAGCTCGGCATTGCCCTTCTCACACACCAGCTCGGCTACTTCGATATCCTCCCCCTCTATGTCGTCCTGATGCTGATCGCGCCCGCTTTCGTCATCATCGACCGATTTGCCCCGGCCCTCCTGCTGCCGCTCTCGCTCGGGCTCTATCTCACCGCCCTCATCGTGCACTTCACCGCGCCGACCTGGCCGGTGGAGGGTGAGTGGTTCTTCAATCCGTTCACCTGGCAGGCGATTTTTGTCCTCGGCTTCGTGCTCTCGCACGACCGGGGACTCGGCCATTTTGTGCGATGCAACATCACCCGGATCAGGCAGATCTCGCTGCCCCTCGTGGTCCTCGCCGCCATCGTGGCCTGGTTCGGGCTCTACCCCGACCCCACCAGGTTCCCTGAGCCCAAGATGCTGTTTCTCCACGGCAAGAGCTTTCTCACGCCGGTGCGGCTCCTGCAGTTCTTGGCGCTCGCCGCAGTGTTCTCGGCGGTCTATCCGGTCATCGCCCGCGCCGTACCTTGGATCACGGGGCCGCTGTCGATGCTGGGGCGCAATTCGCTGCAGGTGTTCTGCGTCGGCTCACTCCTCAGCCTGAGCGGTCAGATCATCCGTTTCCTCTACTCGGGGTCGCTGGCGGTGGATACGATTGTGGTGATTGTGGGGATTGGGCTACTCTGTCTGACCGCATGGTTGGCGGAGTGGAGACAACGGCTAGGGTCCCATGGCTAACCCCATGCATCGCTCACGCCTCTTGGCCGCACTCCTCGCCATCGGGCTCACGCTCGCGTCGGTGGCGGCGGCTGCGGAGGCGGAGGTGGCGCCGCCGGCCGTCAGCAAGGAATGCGGAGATGCCGGCGTCACCGACCGCCCGCTTCCCAACAGCGCCGCAGCCCTGCAGCAGCGCAAGCGCATCAAGATCCTGGCCATCGGCGCCTCCTCCACGGCCGTGCTGGGCCCCGGCCGCAACGGCAGCCCGCTGCTGGAGCGCATCCTGGAGAAGACCATCAAGGGCCTCGATGTGGAGATCATCAACCGCGGCTTCTCCGGCGAGTTGGCCGAGGCTGCGGGCGAGCGGATCAGGATCGAGGTGGCCCTCAACCAGCCCGACATCGTGCTGTGGCAGGTGGGGACCAACGACGCCTTCGCCCAGGTGCCGGTGGACGAGTTCGAGGCCTCGGTTTCCAGCACCGTGCGCTGGCTCAAGGAGCACAACGTCGACCTGATCCTGGTCGGGCTGCAGTACGCCAAGAGCCTGGCCAAGGACGCCCACTACCAGGCGATCCGCATGAGCCTGCGGCGGGTGGCCGTGGCGGAGAACGTGCTGCGAATCGGGCGCTACGAATCCATGGAGGTGCTGGCGCGCACCATGAGCTCCGGCACCGGCCAGCCGGAGGTGGAGGACTTTGGGCTGACCGAGGCCGGCTACAACTGCATGGCCCAATACATCGCGCGCACCATCACGGTAGGCATCTTCGCCAAGCCGCCAAAGACCGGGCCGTCGGCCGAGCCTGGGAAGTGAGGGGGCGCACCGAGCCACCCCTCTGCGAATCGGATAGCATCGCGCGGGGGAGAAGGGGCTTGGCGATGCAATCGGAGCGGCAAAAGGGGCCTGTAGGGAAGGCGGTCGGCGGCTTCGTACCGCAGCTGGTGCGCGAGGCGCTGCGCCGGCGCGGCTTCACCAACATCGACGTGGTACTGAGGTGGCGCGAGATCGTCGGCCCGGCGCTGGCGGACCAGACCTGGCCGCTCCGCATCGACTGGCCGCGCCGCCAGGAGGAGGCCCTGCGCCCCGACGGCACCGCCGCGCCCGGCGGCCAGCGCACCCGCCTGGTGGTGGGCGCCGCGCCGGCCCGTGCGCTGGACGTGGAGTACGCCAAGCGCGACATCGTGGAGCGCGTCAACCGCTATCTCGGCTACCGCGCCGCCACCGAGGTGACGGCGACGCCGGACTATTCGGTGGGGCCGGAGGTGCCGCGGAAGCCGGCGGCGACGGCTGCCCCGCAAGCCGGCGAGCACGGTTCAGCCGTGGACCCGCTCAAGGCCGCCCTGTCGAAGCTCGGCCAGGGCGTGGCGCGGCGGGGGTTCTGAACGGACGGGAGGCGCGGGCCGGAGACGCTCAAGTGGCTTGCCGGCGCGGCCCTTTGCCCGGTCCTCTGTCTGATAGCCGTCTCGGAACGGCCCGCCTCGTGCCGGCCCAAATGTTGTCGACAACCGCAGCGAGAAGCTGCCATCGGCTGGCGGTGCAAGTAGGATCGCCCACGCTTCCCAAGCGGGCTTCATAGGCGGCGTCGACTGATGGGCGCGCCCAAGGACAAGCTGCGATGCTGCTCCTGACGCACATGCTGAAATCGTTCGTCCG
>DATMZP010000086.1:0-2874 GCA_035573595.1 Hyphomicrobiaceae bacterium | reverse complement strand
TGGCCGCCTTCTTCTTCTTCGCCATTCGAGATCTCACCTCCTTCAAGCTGCCGTGATCGACCGCCGATCCCGGCGTCGTTACTTCTTCTTCTTCTTGGCCGCCTTCTTCTTCGCCATGGAGTTCGTCACCTCCTTTCGTTAGGTCGCCTAGTACCCCATCGCTTCGCGCCGCAGATGCTCGGCCTGTTCCGCGCCCCGCCGCTCGTAACGCGCGAGATCGGCGTAGAGCTGCGGAAGGCACACCACCTTGAGGCCCGCCTTGTCGAGCGAACCGTGGAAGACGCCGGGGTCGTACGGCGCCAGCAGGTGCAGGCTGCCGTCAGCCTCGCCGGCCGGATGCAGACCGAGCGCGGCGGCGATGGGAGCGGGATCGCCCTCGAGATAGCAATGCACGCCGCCCAGACGCGTCTGCGGCGCCACCAGCGACAGCCCGGCACTGAGCGTGAACGCGTAGCGGCGGTTGTCGGCCGTGGCCGCCTTGGCCAGATCGGCCATGAGCCGGCGGCTCACGCGCTCGGAGACGAAGTAGGACGCCATCTCGTTGGTGCGGTACGAGTAGGACTCGCACCACGCGTCCAGCAGATCGGCCGGCTTGCCCAGGTGGATGCGCTGGGCCTCGTCGCGCTCCACCCAGCGCAGATCCTCGAGCCGCTTCACCACGTTGTGCGAGTGCCCCAGGCTAACGGCCGCGGCCTTGGCCAGCTCTTCCAGGCGCCAGGCCCGCCCGGGTTCGGCCAGCAACGCCCGCACGACGCGGGTGGCGCGGGGCGCGAACAGCGAGCGCAGGGGGCGCGTGGAGGGACGAACGTTCCGCTTGCCGTCCTTCTCGATCAGGACGTGCTCGAAGGCCAGGTAGCAGTTACCCGAGAGGTCGACGAAGCCGAGGCCGTTGTCCTTGAGGATCTTGGCGCTCTGGGAGCCGATGTAGACGGAGGAGGCCACCGGATACGCCGCCGGCATCACCTTGCGGACGTCTGACATCTTCGTCACGGCGGCCCGGATTTGCCGCGGCTGGCCGAGGGACACGACGTCAATCACCATGGTCTGCTCGTGGTCGCCCAGCTTGAACTTGGCGAGCAAATCCACAGTTTGACTGCCAATCCTGGCATCGGCCGTCTCTTCCCAGCCGCGGGCTCGGGGAAAGAGCTCCCTCAGGCGCTGAGCCACTTGCCGCCGAATCTCCGCAGATTTGAGCATGTTTCGCTTGCTCCGAGTCTTTCAGCATCTGCTGAAACTGTAAAATCCACTGAAAGCCCTTGTCAAGCCTAAACTTACAGGATGGCGACTAGAACACTCTGGGAGGGTGGACCTTACAGGTGGTAGGCGGCGCAGGAGGGAAGCGCCCCCCACGGGAGAGAGGCGCGCCGGCCCGTATCTGCGGCCGGCGCGCGGGCTTCTAACCCAAGCGCGCGAAGCGCTCGAGGTGGTGATCGGCGTCGCCGAAGGCCTGCGCGATGCTCGTGAGCCGGCGGAAGGTGTGGCTGATCTTCAGCTCTTCCGTCATGCCCATACCGCCGTGGAGCTGCACGGCCTCCTGGCTGACGTGCCGGCAGGCGTCCGCGATCTTGATCTTGGCCGCGGACACGGCCCGGCGGCGCTCGTCGGCGTCAGTCGCGTCGACCTTGACGCAGGCCAGGCAGGCGATGGACCGCGCCTGCTCGTAGCTGATGAGGATGTCCACCATGCGGTGCTGCAGCGCCTGGAAGGTGCCGATGGGAACGCCGAACTGGCGGCGCGTTTTCAGATACTCGAGCGTGGCGTCGTGCGCGTACTTGATGGCGCCGACCGCCTCGGCGCACACGAGCGCCGTCGCGTAGTCCACGATCTCGTCGGCCAGCTCGAAGCCCCGGCCCTCGCGGCCGAGCAGCGCGTCGGCGCCGACGCGGACGCCGGCGAGCTTCACGTCGGCGACGCGCAGGTTGTCGAGCGTGCGGTACTCGCTCACCTTCACGCCCGGCGCGCCGCGCTCGACGAGGAACAGGCTGATGCCGCTGGCATCGTGCTCGCCGCCCGAGGTGCGGGCCGAGACGACCAGCACGTCGGCGGCGCCGCCGTGCAGCACGATCGCCTTGTCCCCGTCCAGGACGTAGCCGGCGCCGGCCTTGGCCGCGCCGGTGCTGACGTGGCGCAGGTCCCAGCGCGCGCCGCGCTCGGTCTGCGCGAAGGCCATCTTGAGCTTGCCCTGGATGAGCGCCGGCAGGATGCGCTGCTGCTGGGGGCGAGTACCGCCGCGGGCTACGAAGCGCCCGCCGAGGATCGTCGCCAGGTAGGGCTCGACGACCAGGAACTCGCCCAGCGCCTCCATCACCACCATCATGTCCACGGTGGTCCCGCCGAAGCCGCCGTGCTCGGCGTCGAACGGCACGCTGAGGATGCCCATCTCCGCCAGCACGGCCCACACATCCTCGCTGTAGCCCGTGGGCCCCGCCATGATCTTGGCGCGCGCGTCGAAGCTGTAGCCCGTGTTGAGGAACTTGCGCAGCGTCTCCGCCAGCAGCTTCTGCTCGTCGCTGTACTCGAAGTCCATGGAAGTCCCCCTACAGCCCGAGCGTGGCTTTGGCGATGATGTTGCGCTGGATCTCGTTGGAGCCCGCGTAGATGGTGGCCTTGCGGACGTTGCAGTAACGCGGGAGCAGCGAGGCGGTGAGCCGATCGAAGCCGACGTGGTCGTTCAGGGGGCCGTTCACCGGCCGGAAGGCCTGGGCGAACGGTCCGGCCGTCTGAACCATCAGCTCGGTGAGCGCCTGCTGGATCTCCGTGCCCTTGATCTTGAGGAGCGACACCTCGGCGCCAGGCGGGCGGCCACCGCGGAGCTGATCGAGAAACCTCAGGTTCGTGATCTCCAGCGCCATCAGCTCCACCTCCACGCGGGTG
>DATMZP010000085.1:0-3483 GCA_035573595.1 Hyphomicrobiaceae bacterium | reverse complement strand
GCTCTTGGGGAACGAGGAGGTGAGGCGCCAGCGGATGGACGGCGCCGACTGCGCAATCGCGGGCGCGGCCAATATGCTGCCGACGGTGCTGCCCGCCGCCACAACCAGACCAGACTTGAGTATCTCGCGTCGCTTCATCGGAGCCCCCATTGTCTGAGCCGACGCCCATAGAGCGGACGTCGGCTGCCTAATCCACCAGTGCGCGGTGCCGCAAGGTTTGTGCCAATGGGCATCTGGCCCAGCGGCAGCAGGATGGCCTTTGCCGGAGCCGGCGTACCGGGATTTCGGGTTGCGAAATCGTGTCGGTGTCAGACCGCATTGCAGAAGCCGGCGTTGGTATCACAGTGTCGGATCCCGAAGGCTACCGCATTCATACGTCTGAGTCGCAAGAGAAAGAAGTCGAGTCTATTCAACTAGCGTTCCAGCCCTGCCATCAGCTCCAGGGCGGCGCAGACGGCGGCGCTGTCCTCCTCGCCGTGGCCCATGGCGAGGGTGGCGGCGTGCAGCGCGGTGGCAAGGCCAAGCAGCGGCGTGGGGCAGGCGAGGTCGGAGGCGAACTCGCCGATCACGGTCAGGTCCTTCTTCCAGGTGGTGGAGCGCATCGTCGCCGGCAGGTAGTTGTTGGCGGCCATCATGGGCGCCCGCAGCTCGAACACGCGCGAGGTGCCGGCGCCGGAGGCGACCACCTCCACCGTCTGCTTGGGGTCGAGCCCGGCCTTCATGGCCAGCACCATGGCTTCCGCCGCGGCGACGTTGTGGATTGCCACCAGGTGGTTGGCGACGAACTTCATCTTGCTGCCGTTGCCGTAGGCGCCAAGGTCGAAGACCTTGCGCGCGAAGCCAAGGAACGCGGGCTCCAGCCTCTTGATGGCCGCGCTGTCGCCACTGGCATAGACCACCAGGTCCTTCACCGCCGCCTGGGCGCCGGTGCCGGACATGGGGCAGTCGAGAGGGGTGTGGCCGGCCTTCTCCAGCATCTCCTTGAAGGCCATCTTGTCGCGCAGCGCCAGCGTGCTGGCCTCCACCACCGTGCGGCCCTCGACGTTGGCGCGGGCGATCACTTCGGCGGTGTCAACCACGGCGCGCGGGGTCGGCAGGCTGGTGATGATGTCGGCCGCAGCCTCCACCACGGCCTCGGCGCTGTGCGCGATCTCCACGCCGGCCGCCTTGGCCTCGGCATTGCGCTCAGGTTCGGTGTCGTAGCCGATGACGGTCCAACCGCTGCCGACGAGGTTGCGCGCGAACGCCCCGCCCATGATGCCGAGGCCGATGATGCCGATGCGTTTGTCCATGGTAACCTTCCGTAGGGTGCAATAAGGCGAAGCCGCATTGCACCGAACAACCGTGCCGGATGTGACGAGGCTTTATCGGTGCAATACGGCCTATCGGCCTATTGCACCATACATTCACGCCGCTGGCGCCTCGACGATGCGGGTGGGGAAGCTCGCCGGGGAGACGATCTCCAGCACCTCGAAGTCATTCGAGCACGCGATCTCGCGATGCTTGATGCCGGGCGTCTGCAGAATGCAGTCACCCTTGCGGATCGTGTGCTGTCCCTGACCTTCGTACTCAAAGGTCGCCCAGCCGTTGAGGACATAGACGAGCTGGAAGGTGCAGTCGTGTACGTGCCACTGCTGCACCTCGTCCTTGGTCTTCTTGCCGTTGTGGCGGATCAGGTGGGCGACGTAGTCGCCTTTGGTACCCGCTTTGATCCCGAGATCGCGATACTCGAAGATCTCACGCAGGCCCGGCGTCCACCTGGCCTCGCTCGCAAGGTCATGAACGAAGTCCCATTGCTTGTCCGCCATCGTCTCCTCCATCGCGTCTTCACCTCTTGACCGAGTGCATCGCGGTGCAATACGCGCTTCGCGCTATTGCACCCTACGGTTCCGACGATTTCCTGTACCAATCCAGAATCTGCTCGCCGGTCCATGCCACGACTCCCTCGTGGGCGAGGATGTCGGAGAAGGCGCGCTCCACGTGGCCGATGCGGTGGGGTACGCCGGAGAGATAGGGGTGGCAGGAGATGGCCATGATCTTGGCGCGCTCGGCCGATTCCGCATAGAGGCAGCGGAAGTGGTCCATGGCGCGGTCATGGAACTCCTCGGAGTCGTGGTGCTGCAGGTTCATCATGACGATGTCGTGCACCTCGAAGGTGTAGGGCAGCGCCACGATCTCCCCGTGCTTGGTCTTCAGCGTCACGGGGTCGTCGTCGAGCACGTAGTCGCCGATGTACTCGACGCCTGCCTCGGACAGGTAGTCGAGCGTGTCGAAGGTCTGCGTCAGCCCCGGACCGAACCAGCCGCGGGGGCGCTTGCCGGAGAACCTCTCGATGACCTCCATGGTCTTCAAGATGGTCCCGCGCTGGTCATCCAGCTTGTGCATGGGGATCTGCTCATAGCTGTGAGCGTTGAGCTCCCAGCCGCTGTCGAGGCAGGCCTGCACCACGGGCGCGTAGGTCTCGCAGATCCTGGCGTTGACGGCGACGGTAGGCCTGGCCCCGACACGCTCGAACATCCTGCGCAGCCGCCAGAAGGCGACGCGCATGCCGTACTCGTGCCAGCTCCAGTTGGGCAGGTCGGGCAGCTGCGGCGTCCCCTGCGGGGGCGTGATCACCATGCGCGCCATCGGTCGCGAAAGGTCCCAGTCCTCCAGGGAGAATACCGGCCACACGACGAGGCGGATGCCGTCGGGAAAGCGCAACGGCGGGCGGCCTTCGATCGGCGAGAAGGCGAGGCGTTCGCGAGGGTGCACGGGATCTTTCTCCAGGGGGAAAGCTCGAAGCGAATGCGGCTGATTGTTCCCCTGCCGTCGGAGACTGTCAACGCGCCAAGGACTTGGCCGCAGGCGTGCTGCTCAGGGCACCTTGCCTTCCGTGTCCCTCAGGAACCGATCCACGACCCGGTTCCACTCCTGCCAGTGCCGGCGGTAGGAGTAGTGGCCGCCTTCCTCCAGGATGACGAGGCGGGAGCCTGCAATGCCCTGGTGCAGGTCCTCCGACTGGTAGGAGGGCACCGTGGCGTCGTCGCGGGTGCCGACGATCAGCGACGGGCACGCGATCCGTGTGAGATCGGCGGAGCGGTCGTGGGTGAGGGTCATGTCGAGGCGCTGGGCCAGGATGTCGACCGGCGCCACCGTCTGCAGCGCGCGCTGCTCCAGGGCCATCACCTTGCCGAGGTCGTGGCGGAACTGCATGGGGCCGTTGGTGAACAGGGTCGAGAGCTTCACGTACTCGTCCGGCCCGTAGGAGAGGGCAACGCGCTTGCGCGTCACCTGCACACGCGTGATGTACTCGTCGGCCTTCACCCAGGTGTTGGAGAAGACGGCGCAGCGCACACGCTCCGGGTGATCGATGGCGAGGTTCTGCAGCACGCATCCGCCCGTCGAGGTGCCCGCGATATGCGCACGCTCGATGCCGAGCGTGTCCATGAGGCCGATCACGTCGTGCGCGATCATCTCGGTGGTGTACCCGGACGCCGGCTT
>DATMZP010000084.1:0-9181 GCA_035573595.1 Hyphomicrobiaceae bacterium | reverse complement strand
CCCACCAGCGTCACCCGCCCGTACTTGGACATAAATTTCACGGCCGCCGCGACGTTGACATTGCCTTCCGGCACCAGCACCGCAAAGCCGCGCGCCGCATAGGCCTTGCGGGTACGCACCAGCTGGTTGCCCTGCCTGGCGATGCTGCCGTCGGCGCCGACGCCAATCTGCCCGTCGCCGCCCGCAAGCAGCACGATCGCACCGCTTGCCTTGCCGCTGGAGGGCATCAACAGCGCCGCATACACGCCGTCGACCGATACGCCGGTGACGCTCTGGGCGCCGACGCTCCCCGCGCCGGCGAGCAGAATCGCCAGCGCTGCCAAGACCCGCTTCATGGAAGCCTCCCCCTCAATCTGTGCCAAGTGTGACTGTCGTATGTCAATGCCGCGAGACTCTAGCGCCTCGCCAAGGCGGTGTCGAACTCGGGGAGTTGACCCGACCCGTCGCCGCCTGGTCACCCCATGAATCCGAGTACAGCTGCCGCAACCGCATCGGGCTCGTCGAGCTCCGCCAGATGGCCGGCGCCGGGGACGATCCGCACCTCGGTCCCTCCGCCGATGGCCCTTGCCATGGCGTGCGCGTAGCTGCGCGGCAGCAGGCGGTCGTGCTCGCCCCACAGCACCAGCGTCGGCGCCTCGATCAGCGGCAGGCGCCGGTCGAGCCGGGTGTTGCCGAGCGGCCAGAAGATGCGGGCCGCGGCCTCGGCCGCGCGGGTCTGCTCGATCGGCCACTCGACGGAACTGGCGCCGGCCGGCATCTCCTTCAGCGCCCTGTAGACCTCGGGGCGCGCCGTCATCAGGGCGGCGACCTCGTCGGCCCTCTGCGCCCAGGGATCGGCGGCGGGGTCCTCCGCATCGTAGAGGCCGAACGGCGCGATCAGGGCCAGCCGCCTCACCTTCTCGGGCCAGATCGCCGCCACCTCCGCCGCCAACGAGCCGCCCACGGAGCTGCCGGCGAGATCGGCGCCCGCAAGGCCCGCCTCGTCGATCAGCTCGCGCGCGGCCAGCACCCAGTCGAGATGCGCGTCGAGCACCGCATGGCCGCGGTCGCCGCCCGGGAAGCCCGGCAGTGACGGCACGATCACGGTGCGCGCCTCGGCGAGCCGGTCAAGGAACGGGACCCACCTGGGCAGCCCGCCGTACCCGGCCAGGAACCCGATGCGCGGCCCGCTGCCCTTGCGCCACACGCGCGTCGCAAACCCGTTGATGTCGACGGTCAGCGTCTCTGGCTCGCTCATAGTCCTCTCACCCGTCATCCCGGAAGCCGAGCCCCAGACTTGATTCCGGGGCGAGGCTATCCGGGACCTCCCGAAACGAGTCGAATCGACATTCCCGAGATCCCGGTTCTGAGCGCAGCCCGCCACTGGCTCGCAACGCTCCGACCGGGATGACGGGTTCTCTCAAGTGAGCGCGAACGCTGAGACAGGCGCACGCCGGCCTTGCTCCAGCGGCTTCGGCCACCAGCGGTTCTCCCACTCGGAGAACAGCGGGCGGAGCCTGGGGATCACTTTCTCGGCGAACAGGCGCGTGTTGTACCTGGCGGTCTCGCTCGGCAGGTTGCCGAACTGCAGCAGCAGCATCAGGTGGCCGACGTTGAGCGTGGTCGCCAGCTCGTTGAGCTGCTCGGCCACCTCGTCCGGCGAGCCGATGATGAGGTAGCCGTTGTCGACGATGCCCTGCATGTCGCGCGCCAACGACTGCATCCGCGCCGCCCCGGAGGTTGCGGTGGAGCCGCCTGTGGACCCCGCTGGAGCCTTGCCCTCCGCCGCCGCCTTCACCTGGCTCTCGATGCCGGCACGCTGCGTCGCCTCGGTCACGTAGCCCGGCGGCACCGCAAAGCGGGGGTCGACGTGCAGGCAGCGCCCGTAAAAATACTCCGCCGCCTCGCTGTAGAGATCGAGGGCTTGGCTCCGGCTTTCCGCCACGCCCACCATCTGGGCGAAGCCGGCGCGGTACGGGTTGCGGTCCTTGCCGAGCCGCGCCATCTCCTCCCAGAAGCCCTTCATGACGCTCTGGGCCATCTTGTAGCCGTAGTAGGAGAGGTAGCAGAACACGTAGTCCATCTGCGCCGCCCAGCGCCACGTCTCCACCGAGCCGGCGCCGGGAATCCAGATCGGCGGATGCGGCTGCTGAATCGGCCGCGGCCAGACGTTCACGTACCTCTGCTGGTTGAAGCGGCCGTTGAAGGCGAAGACGTCCGGCTCGGTCCAGGCGCGCAGGATAAGGTCGTGCGCCTCGTAGTAGCGCTCGCGCAGCTGGCTCGGGTTGGTGCCGTAGGCGAACGTGGTGTCCATCGGCGTGCCCGTCGGGAAGCCTGCGATCAGCCGGCCGCCCGAGATGCAGTCGATCATGGCGAGCTCCTCGGCCACTCGCGTCGGCGGATTGTAGAGCGCGATGCTGTTGCCCAGCACGCAGATGGCCGCGTCCGCGGTGCGCCGCGCAAGTGCCGCGGCGATCAGGTTCGGCGACGGCATCAGGCCGTAGCCGTTGGCGTGGTGCTCGTTGCAGCAGATCGCATCGAAGCCGCATTCGGCCGCGTACTCGAGCTCGTCGAGGAACTCGTTGTACATGTGATGCGCGCGCTTCGGGTCGAACAGCGAGGAGGGAATGTCGACCCACACGGAGCGGTGCTTCTCCTTGAAATCAGGAGGCAGCTCCTTGTAGGGCATCAAATGGAACCACAGGAACTTCATGTGGCAGCCTCCCGATCCCGCCGAGTCTCGCGTCGGCGTAGGCCGCCAGACTACGGCGGGCACAGGAAGCCGGACAAGCGCGGATGTCGTCCGCATGCGGCCGGGGTCAGACCCGCAGGGGGTCTGACCCCGGTTCTCGCCGTTCGCTACTGCTGCTGCGGCGCCTCGGAGGGGCCACCGTCGGGGCGGTTGCGGCGCTCCTTTATGTACTCGTCGAACTCGGCGCGGTCGCGGGCCATGCGCAGCCGCTCCAGGAAGGCGCGGAACTCGCTGGCCTCGTCCTCCAGCTTGCGCAGGGCATCGGCGCGGTACTCGTCGAAGGCCCGGTTGCCCGTCTCGCCCATGCCACCACCATGGCCGCCGCCGGGGCCGCCGCGATAGGGACCGCCCCACCGCTGCCGGCGCTCCTCTCGGCGTGCCCGCCGGTGCTCCCAGTGCTCCGCCATGCGGTTCACCCGCTCGATGGCGCGCTGGCGCCACTCCTCAACGTCGGCCCGTCCGCCGCCCCGTCCGCTGCCGTGCCAAGCGCATCCCATCGGTCCACTCCACATCCCCATCCGTCCGCTCCATATGATGTAGGCCAGGATCGCCAGACCGATGGGCCAGTAAGCAACGAAGCCGAGCACCATCAGCACGATCCAGGCCGGCTTGCCGAAGTCGTCTATGCGCGCGATGACCCCTGACATTTCGGTCTCCGATCCTCCAACCAGTGTGAATGTGTATTACATTTACATTCGAGACGAGCATCGTCAAGCGCATGACGGGAATGTGATCGGCGGGAGATCGGCAGTCGGGCGTCGTCAGTCGGGACGCTCAGACGCCACACCCGCTCCCTTCTTGCGACGCCTGACGCCCGACTGCCGGCGTGGAGCCTCGCCAGACATCGCCTTGACTTTCAGCACAGCCCTCGCCAGAACCGCCCGCGGGAAACCCCTCCCCACCGAGGGGCGGCTATCTGGAAGGGTAGGTTCCAACATGACGACGCCTGGCAAGCCGGCCCAGCGGCCGGCCAATCGCAATTTTTCCTCCGGCCCCTGCGCCAAGCGCCCCGGCTGGTCCCTCCAAGCCCTCGACCATGCCTTCCTCGGCCGCTCGCACCGCGCCAGGGACGGCAAGGTGCGCCTCAAGCGCGCCATCGAGGAGACCAAGGCCCTTTTGGGCCTGCCGGCCGGCTACGTGTGCGCCATCGTCCCCGCCTCCGACACCGGCGCCTTCGAGATGGCCATGTGGTCCATGCTGGGCGAGCGCGGTGTTGATGCGCTGGCCTGGGAGAGCTTCGGCGAGGGCTGGGTGACGGACGTGACCAAGCAGCTCAAGCTGACGGACCTGCGCCTCCTCAAGGCCGAGTACGGTCGTCTGCCTGATCTCTCCGAGGTCGATTTCAGCCGCGACGTGCTGTTCACCTGGAACGGCACCACGTCCGGCGTACGGGTGCCGAACGGCGACTGGATCGCGGCCGACCGCGCCGGCCTCACCTTCGCCGACGCCACCTCGGCGGTGTTCGCCCAGCCAATCCCCTGGGACAAGATCGACGTTGCCACCTTCTCCTGGCAGAAGGCGCTGGGCAGCGAGGCGGCACACGGCGTGCTGATCCTCTCGCCGCGTGCGATTCACCGCCTGGAGAGCTACACGCCGCCGTGGCCGCTGCCCAAGCTGTTCCGCCTCGTCAAGGGCGGCAAGCTCATGTCCGCGGTGTTCGAGGGCGAGACCATCAACACGCCCTCCATGCTTTGCGTCGAGGACTACCTCGACGCGCTGGCCTGGGCCAGGAGCGTCGGCGGTCTCTCTGCCCTGCAGGCCCGCGCCGACGCCAACGCCAAGGTGCTCTACGACTGGGCCGCGAGAGCGTCGTGGCTGGAGCCGCTGCCCGTCGATCCCGCCACGCGCTCCAACACCTCGGTGTGCCTGAAAGTCATCGAGCCGGCCGTCGCCAGGCTCTCGGTCGACGCCCAGCGCGCCTTCGTCAAGCAGATCGAGGCCATCCTCGACGAGGAGGGCGCCGCGCACGACATTGCCGGCCACCGCGACGCGCCTCCGCACCTGCGCATCTGGACCGGATGCACCATCGAGGCGTCGGACCTTAAGATCCTGACAGCCTGGCTCGACTGGGCCTTCGCCGAGGCCAAGGCCGGCCTGGCAAAGGCGGCATGAGGAGGTGTCAGACCCTCCGGGTCTGACACCATAGCTCCTACACCGGCTCGTGGAACGGTGTAAGACCCAGAGGGTCTGACACCACCTTTGGAGGCGAGGAGTCAGAACAGATGTCCCCCCGCGTTCTCATCGCCGATCAGCTTTCCCCCGCCGCCGTCGCCAGCTTCCAGGAGCGCGGCGTCGAGACCGACGTGAAGGCAGGCCTCTCGAAGGAGGAGCTGGAGCGGATCATCCCGGACTACGACGGCCTGGCCGTCCGCTCCGCCACCAAGGTCACCGAGAAGGTGCTGGCTGCGGCCTCCAGGCTCAAGGTGGTCGGACGCGCCGGCATCGGCGTCGACAACATCGACGTGAAGGCCGCCACCGCCAAGGGCATCATCGTGATGAACACGCCCTTCGGCAACTCCATCACCACTGCCGAGCACGCCATCTCGCTGCTGATGGCGCTGGCGCGCCGGATCCCCGAGGCCGACCGCTCCACCCAGGCCGGCAAGTGGGAGAAGTCGAAATTCATGGGCGTCGAGGTGTTCGGCAAGACGCTGGGCGTGATCGGCTGCGGCAACATCGGCTCAATCGTCGCCGACCGCGCCATCGGCCTGAGGATGAAGGTGGTCGCCTACGACCCGTTCCTCTCGGCGGAGCGGGCGGTGGAGATCGGCGTCGAGAAGGTCGAGCTCGACCAACTCCTGCGCCGCGCCGATTTCATCACGCTGCACACGCCGCTCACGGAGAAGACAAGGAACATCATCGACGCCACGGCGCTGGCCAAGACCCGGAAGGGCGTGCGCATCGTCAACTGCGCCCGCGGCGGCCTCGTCGACGAGCGGGCTCTGGCCGCCGCCCTGCGTTCCGGGCACGTCGCCGGCGCCGCGCTCGACGTGTTCGAGGTCGAGCCGGCCAAGGACAGCGCGCTGTTCGGCCTGCCCAACGTGATCTGCACGCCGCATCTCGGCGCCGCCACCGGCGAGGCACAGGAGAACGTGGCCCTGCAGGTGGCCGAGCAGATGTTGGACTATCTGCTGCGCGGCGCCATCTCCAACGCCGTCAACTTCCCCAGCATCACCGCCGAGGAGGCGCCGCGGCTGAAGCCCTGGGTAAGGCTCGCCGAGCAGCTCGGCTCCTTCGCCGGCCAGCTCACGCAGACGCCGATCAAGGGCGTGCGCGTCGAGTATTCCGGCGAGGTGGCGACGCTCAACACCAAGCCGCTCACCGCCGCGGCGCTGGCCGGCGTGCTGCGCCCGCTGCTGGCCGAGGTCAACATGGTCTCGGCCTCCATCAGCGCCAGGGAGCGCGGCATGCAGCTGGAGGAGGTGGCGCGTGGTCAGGAAGGCGCCTTCGAGAGCTATATCCGCTTCACGGTGCGGACGGACAAGTACGAGCGCTCCGTGGCCGGCACCGTGTTCTCCGACGGCCGCCCGCGCATCATCCAGGTTCGCGACATCGACATGGAGTTCGAGCTGGCGCCGCGCATGCTGTTCGTCCGCAACCAGGACAAGCCGGGCTTCATCGGCCGCTTCGGCACGCTGATGGGCGAGGCCGGCCTCAACATCGCCACGTTCAACCTGGGCCGCGACAAGCCCGGCGGCGACGCCATCTGCATGGTCGCCATCGACGAGCCCGCTTCCGACGAGGTGCTGGCCAGGATCAAGGCGCTGCCGCATGTGGTGCGGGTGAACCGGCTGGAGTTCTAGACGAGGCCGGGATGCGGGTCGGGAAGCGCCAAGTGGGTGCCCCTTTAGCGGGATTTCAGCTCATCATCCAGGTGGGCATATTCGAAAGGAACTTCAGCTTCTGCGATGGCCTTGATAGTTGCTTCGTCGAGGTCCTCGGCATGACGAGACACACGGCCCTTCATGACCGTCTCGAAGAACTCCGCCGACACCAGGACCGTATGGTCGCGGCCATTCTTGGTGATGGTCACGGGCTCGCGCAGGGCCACGTCCTGGTAGCGGCCTACGTTCTGCTGGAACTCGGTTGAGCTGACCTTCATTCGGAGTGACTCCTTATCCACTCTATCTATAATAGATAATCTGCCACGCCCGCAATCAAAGACCGCCACCACACGGGGACCACCGATGCAGACTGTCACGCTCAAATCGGGTGACAAGGTCCCCGTGCTCGGGCTCGGCACCTGGCGCATGGGCGAGCGCAGGTCGGAGCGGGCGGCGGAGGTGGCGGCCATCCGGCTCGGGCTGGAGCTCGGGATCACGCTGATCGACACAGCGGAGATGTACGGCGACGGCGGGGCCGAGGAGGCAATTGCCGAGGCCATCGCCGGCAGGCGCGACAACCTCTTCATCGTCAGCAAGGTCTATCCGCACAACGCCTCGCGCGCCGGCACCGTCGCCGCCTGCGAGCGCAGCCTCAAGCGGCTCAGGACCGACCGGCTCGATCTCTACCTGCTGCACTGGCGCGGGTCCGAGCCCCTGGCCGACACCGTGGCGGCCTTCGAGAGGCTCAAGGCGGGCGGCAAGATCCGCAACTGGGGCGTCAGCAACTTCGACACCGGCGACATGAAGGAGCTGGCCGGCCTGCCCAAGGGCGCAGGCTGCGCCTCCAACCAGGTGCTCTATCACCTGGGCTCGCGCGGCATCGAGTGGCAGCTCCTCGATACCTGCCGCAAGGCCAACGTCATGGTGATGGCCTATTCGCCGCTGGGGCAGGGGCCGCTGCTCAGGAAGCCGGCGCTCAAGAAAATCGCCGACAAGCACGGCGTCGATCCCGCGGCGATCGCGCTGGCCTGGGTGCTGCGCCAGCCCGGCGTGGTGGCGATCCCCAAGGCGGTCCGCCCGGAGCATGTGCGTGCCAACATGCAGGCACTCGACGTGAAGCTCGACGCCGATGACCTGAAGGCTCTCGACGCCGCCTTCCCGCCGCCGCAGCGCGCGACGCCGCTGGATATGACGTAGGGGTCAGACCCTGCGGGTCTGACCCCATGACGCGTCCCCGCATTTGAGGCTCAGGTGCGCCAGGACCAGGGCAAAGAGACTGAGGCGGCGCCGGCAACCGCGAAGGGAGCAGCCTGGGGTCAGACCCGCTGGGTCAGACCCCTTTCTTACGCCGCACTCACCGCCGAAGGCCCCAGGGCGCCGAAGCGGCGCTCGCGGGCGTGGAACTCGGCCACGGCGGCCGCGAGGTCCTCCGGGCTGAAGTCGGGCCACAGGCGGTCCGTGAAGTAGAGCTCCGCGTAGGCGCATTCCCACAGCAGGAAATCGGACAGCCGCTTCTCGCCGCCGGTGCGGATGAGGAGGTCCACGTCGCGGTGACCCGACCCATCGGTCAGCAGCCGCGAAAGGCCCTCGCGCGTGCAGTTGCCGCTGCGCGCCGCGGCCGTGGCCGCTTCGACAATGGCGTCGCGCGCCGAGTAGTCCACGGCGACCCGCAGGTGCAGCTTGGTGCCGTCGGCCGTGGCCCGCTCGGCACTGGCGATGGCCGTGGCAATATCGCCCGGCAGCCGGTCGCGCCGGCCGATCACGGTGATGCGCGCGCCGCCCTCCACGAGGCGCCGCGTCTCGTTCTCGATGTAGCGGCGCAGCAGCCCCATGAGCGCGGTCACCTCGACCTTGGGCCGCTGCCAGTTGTCGGCCGAGAAGGCGTAGACCGTCAGGGCGTCGATGCCCAGGTCAGGCGCGGCCTCGATGACCCGGCCCAGGGCCTCGACCCCGGCGGCATGGCCGGCCTGGCGCGGCATCCCCCGGCGCGTCGCCCAGCGCCCGTTGCCATCCATGATGATGGCGGCATGAAACGTCTTCACCCCAGATCCCTCCACACCAATGGCTTGGCGCTGCACTTTGCGCTGTAAAGCCCCCAGTCAAAAAAACTCATGCGGGACGAAGCCGCAGGCTGCCCGCGAGCGCATCTTGGCCCGCGTCCTGTCCCGCGGCCCGCTGCTCGGCAGCGGCGGCGTCGCGCACCACCTGCTCCAGCACCGCCAGGTAGTCGAGAAAGCGCTGCCGCCCCGTTGCCGTCAGCCGGCAATGCGTCTGCGGCCGGTTGCCGGCGTAGCCCTTGACGATCTCCACCAGGCCGGCGTCCTGCAGCACCTGCAGGTGGCGGCTCAGGTTGCCGTCGGTGAGGGCACACAGCTGCTTGAGGTCACCGAAGGCCAGCCCGCGCGGGTGGACCATGAGCGAGGTAAGCAGGCCGAGCCGCGCCTTCTCGTGGATGGCGCGGTCGAGCCCCGCGTAGGCGAACGGCGCCTTAGTCTGCGAATTCGCCATCGGCGGCTCCAAAGGCGAAATGGAGGATGGCGGCCAGCAGCAGCTGGCCGATCACGAACGGCAGGCCCATGGCCCACGGCGACAGCGCCTGCGTCTGGCTCGACAGCGCCAGCACCAC
>DATMZP010000083.1:0-2471 GCA_035573595.1 Hyphomicrobiaceae bacterium | reverse complement strand
GCCTGTGGACCGGGCCGCTCTCCGACGACCTCGACATGAGCGAGGCGGATCGCGCCGAGCACCGGCGCCGCCGCGCCATCCACTACGCCCGCATCGTCAAGGACGGCGCCATCTACGCCCAGCCCTTCTCGGAGGGCGGGGCGGCAGCCGCCGGCGCGGCGCCGTTCTCCACCTCGGCCAGGCGCGTGGAGGGCGGCTGGCGCATCGACGGCAAGAAGATCTTCGCCTCCCTGTCGGGCTCCGCCGACTACTACGGCATCCTGTGCGGCGAGACGAAGCCCGGCCAGCCGCCCTCGCGGCGCGACACCATGTACATCGCCGTCCCGGCCAACGCCGAGGGCGTGCAGGTGGTGGGCGACTGGGACCCGCTCGGCATGCGCGGCACCGTCTCGCGCACGCTCCTGCTCAAGGACGTATTCGTCGGCGACGACGAGACGCTGATGCCGCGCGGCGTCTACTACCAGGCGGCAGGACGCTGGCCGCACATGTTCATGACCCTGACGCCGAGCTACATGGGGATCGCCCAGGCGGCGTTCGACTTCACCGTGCAGTACCTGCGCGGCGAGATCCCCGGCACCGGCCCGGAGAAGCGCCGCAAGTTCGCCACCAAGCAGGTGGCCATTGCGCAGATGTTCGTCACCCTGCAGCAGACCAAGGCCCTGTGGTTCCAGGCCATCACCGAGGCGCGCGCCGACCCGGCAAAGGAGCAGGCGCTTCGCGCCTACGCCGCCCAGTACACCGTGATGGAGAATTCCAACGAGCTCTGCCGCCTCGCGATCCGCACCTGCGGCGGCCAGTCCATGCTCAAGGCATTGCCGCTGGAGCGGCTCTATCGGGATAGTCGTTGCGGCTCGCTGATGCTGCCGTGGACCGCCGAGATCTGCCTCGACCGCATCGGCCGCGAGGCTTTGTACGAGCCCGGCGAGACGGACGATTGACAAAGCGGGAATGGGGAGTGGGGAGTAGCTGGTATGAACCGGACGATTCCCCACTCCCCACTCCCCATTCCCGCCTGGCTTCGCGACCGCACGATCTGACCTATGACCGACATCTCCCTCTGGATCGAGCGGCACGCCGGCTTCCACCCCGGCAGGACCGCGATTCGCTTCCAAGGCCAGGCGCTCTCCTACGCCGATCTCGCCCACGGCATCGAGCGCGCCGCCGCCATGCTCCGCGGCGAGCTCGGCTTGCGCCGAGGCGACCGCATCGCTTGGCTCGGGCTCAACCACCCCGACATGCTGGGCTTGCTGTTCGCTGCGGCCCGCTGCGGCCTGATCCTGGTGCCCATCAACTGGCGCCTCGCCCCGCCGGAGATCGGCTTCATCCTGCGCGACGCCGGCGCCAAGGTGCTGTTCGCCCAGCGCGACCTTGCCGCCGGCCTCGGGCCCGAGACCCTGCCCGAGGACTGCCGGCTGGTGCTGGCCGACGCCGCGGACGGCCAGACGCCCAATCTCTACGATCTCATCGCCGCGGCGGGAGAGCCGCCGGGACACGGCGGCGGCCCCAACGACCCGCTCCTCATCGTCTACACCTCCGGGACCACCGGCCGCCCCAAGGGCGCGGTGCTGACCCAGAGGGCGCTGGAGGCCAACGCCGCCAACGCGGTCCACATGCACGACATGACGGTGCGCGACCACATCCTCACCGTGCTGCCCCTGTTCCATGTCGGCGGCCTCAACATCCAGACCACGCCGGCCCTGAAGGTGGGAGCCACCGTCACCCTGCACGACCGCTTCGATCCCGGCGCCTTCCTGGCCGCCGTCCGCGCCGACCAGCCGACCCTCACGGTGCTGGTGCCCGCCACCATCTCGGCCGTCCTCGCCCACCCTCGATGGCCCGAGACCGACCTGTCCTCCCTGCGCGCCGTCACGACCGGCTCGATGGCGGTGCCCATCGCTCTGATCGAGGCGTTCCACGCCCGCGGCGTGCCGGTGATCCAGATCTACGGCTCCACCGAGACCGCCCCCGTCGCCGTCTACCAGCGCATCCCCGAGGCCTTCGACAGCGTCGGCTGCATGGGCCGCGTGGGCCTGCATACCGAGGTGCGCGTGGTCGATGCCGGGGGCGCCGATGTCGGCCCCAGCGTGGCGGGCGAGGTGCTGGCGCGCGGCGAGCATGTGGCCGCCGGCTACTGGAACGACCCGGCAAGCACGGCCAAGGCCTTCGCCGACGGCTGGTTCCGCTCCGGCGACATCGCCGAGTACGACGCCGAGGGCCGCTTCTGGTTCAAGGACCGCATCAAGAACGTGATCGTCTCCGGCGGCGAGAACGTCTATCCCGCCGAGGTGGAGCGTGTGCTGCACGAGATGCCCGGCATCCGCGAATGCCAGGTGATCGGGCGCCCGGACGCGCGCTGGGGCATGGTGCCGGTGGCGGCCGTGGTCGCCGACGCCGGCCTCTCGCGCGAGGCCGTCCTGGCCCACTTCGACGGCAGGCTGGCACGCTTCAAGCACCCCCGCGACGTGGTGTTT
>DATMZP010000082.1:0-2280 GCA_035573595.1 Hyphomicrobiaceae bacterium | reverse complement strand
ATACGCAACGGCGAGCATCAGAGATATCGTAAGCATGCCGCGAGTAATCGCGAAGACGTGCCGATTATTTCTGCGACAATTTATTATTAAATGAAGTAACAATTTGGATATCATGATCAATCTAGCGTCAACTTATAGTTGACATATCTCTTATACTTTAGCATAGACTTTGTTCAATGCCTGAGCGTGGTCGGTCTTGGCCGGCTCCTCGGCTCCCCCCCGGTAAGTCGGTTGGGAGCGGATCACGATCAGGCAGGTAGGCCAGCGGCCCGGGGGGGAGCGCGTAACGGTGGGCGCCCCTATGGCCAATATCCCTTTCCCTGAAATCGCGGACCTTATGAATCGGCTGCTCGATAAAGCGGCCGATCAACGTCGGCAGCGAAATGCGCAGGCCGGCACCAAGCAGACCAGCCCTGGCAGACGTGAAGTCGGACAGTCGGTTCAGCTGTCCTTTCCCACCCTACGCCACCGGTCCATGGGGCTGACGCGTGTGCGCGGGACTACCTCCATATTGCTCGTTGGCGCGGCAATATTGGTCGGCACGCCTGCCGTCTCAGTCGCGCAAGCACGGTACGACAAGATCGCCTCATGCAGCCGGTACTGCTGGTCGGCGCGCAGCTATGACCGCTGCATGTCCTGTTGTCTGGATGAGCGCGCCTCTCCTTCTCCATTCGCCGACCCGTATATCCCCAGGGACTACCGGCTGCAGCGTGGCCGCTCGTCTCCGGGCTGGCAATTATGCGCGCTGCTTTTTGAACTGATCCTGCGCCTTCTGCCTGAGCTGCTCGGCGGCTTCCTGGGCGTGGTGGCTCTCATGGCCCACAGGCTCGCCAAGCGCCGCCGCGACCTTCGCGTCGCTCAAGACCTGGACCACAAGGCAGATGTCTTTCGGGCGCTGGCCGACGCCATCCGCAAGGACCACCTCTGAGCAGGTACGCTGGAGAACAAGAAGCCGGCACGCCTTGAAGATACCGACCGCTCGGTCATCGCGGATGCGTTTCTTGAGGCCGTGTCGGTCGTCTTCCAGGGCGAGGACCTCGCCCTCCGCCCTGCCGCGCACCTTGCACCGCCTTGCGGTGCGACCAAAATCGTGCCGACCGTCCCCAGCCAACTCCGCAGCGCCACACGACGGCCACAGGATGGCCAAGGCAGCGTGCATCCTCCGTGCCCGGCATTGAGGCGCACAGAAGGTGGCCTACGGGTTCAACCCCGGCCGACGGCCGCTGCGCGACGCACACGTCGCGCCAGGGAGTCTGGGCCTGTCAGGATGAGGAGGCGGGGCATGAGAACAGCGCGAGGGAGCCAGCGCTCCCGTATTGTCGCCCTCCTGGCGGCGACCGCATCGGCGTGGCCCGCATCGGCCCAGCAGGGGCCGCCGGCGCATCATGGCCAGCCGCAAGACCACCCCCCAGTTCAACCTCAGGGCCAGCCGCCGCCGGCAAGCGTGCATTCCGCCCGGGTGGACCTGCGCACCCGATTCGAGGCGCTCATGGGCCGCACCACGCCCACCGGGAACAGGCCGGGGGCGGCGGAGAAGGAGCGCATGTTCGAGGAGTTCCTCACCTGGCCGCGCAACCCCTTGGAGGTCGAGCTGACGGTGCGGTTCACGTCGCTTGAAGGCGTCGGCCACGTCATCGGCACGCTGACGGTGAGGAACGGCGAGATCATGGTCGCCGGCCGCAAGGAAACGGCCCTTTTCATCACGCCGGCGCTGAAGGGCCTGCCGCAGGGCCTCTATGCCTTCCACGTGCACGAGAAACCAGCCTGCGGCCCCGGCCAGAAGGACGGCGAGATCGTGCCCGGCCTGGCTGCTGGCGGGCATCTGGTGTTGTCCGGCACGGGCGCGCTGAGCGGCACGACCTTCACCAGCCACCTCGGCGACCTGGCGGACCTGGAGGTGGCCGCAGACGGCACGGCGAAAAAGACGGTGGTGGCCGCGCGCATGACACTGGCCGACGTGACCGGGCGCTCGTTCATCATCCACGCGAGCCAGGACGACAACTCGGTCCGCCTCGCCTGCGCCGCGTTCGATTGAGCCCGGCTCACGAAAAGCGCCGAACATCAGCGGCATGCATGCGCACCGTGCATCGCTTGCGATCCCGAGGCTCGGCCCGCGTGGTGCTTCGCGGGCTGAAATTCCATAGGCGGCGTGCGTCAATCTCCCGGTAGACTTGGCATGACAAAGGATGCGTACCATCTGTATGTCCACGGACGTCGGGACGCAAAAACCTATCGGAGGAGACGGATGCAGCTCACTCGTCGAGAGGCGATCGCCGGTTT
>DATMZP010000081.1:0-2374 GCA_035573595.1 Hyphomicrobiaceae bacterium | reverse complement strand
GTGCGCGTCACGCCCGACGTGAAGGACGCCGTGTGGACGGCGCTGCAAAGCCTGGCCTCGGCGCCCCAGCAAGAACGCACGCTCACCGGCCTCGCTGTCCTCATCCAGTCGAATGCGCTGATGGCCGCACTGGGGCCGTACACACTGGAAGGCGCCTACGGCCGACTCCTCGATGGTGCGGCCGAGGAGCTTGCCAAGGCCGACGTGCTCCATGTCGAGATGGAAGAGCTGATGCCCCACAAGGTTCTTGTGCCGCCCGTGCTCACCTACCTGTTCCACCGGCTCGAGGCGCGCTTCGACGGACGGCCCACGCTCCTGGTCCTCGACGAGGCCTGGACATTCCTCGACGATGCGCTGTTTGCTGCGCGCATCCGGGAGTGGCTCAAGACGCTGCGCAAGAAGAACGTGGCCGTGGTGTTCGCCACGCAGTCGCTCGCCGACATCGAGCGCTCGACCATCGCGCCGGCGCTGATCGAGAGCTGTCCCACCCGCATCTTCCTGCCCAACGATCGCGCGCTGGAGCCGCAGGCCAAGGGCGTCTACGAGCGCTTCGGCCTCAACGCGCGCCAGATCGAGATCCTGGGCACGGCGGCACCGAAGCGCGACTACTACGCCCAGACCGCGCGCGGCAACCGCCTGTTCGAGCTGGGCCTCGGCCCCGTGGCGCTGGCTCTGTGCGGCACCTCGACGCCCGACGACCACAAGATCATCGACCGATGCCTTGCGGCCGGCGACAAGGCCGGCTTCGCGGCCCGGTTCCTGGAGGCCAAGGGCCTCGGCTGGGCCGCGGAGCTGATCGCGCGCCGGCAGGAGCCCAAAGCCCCGGCTGCAGTCTCCAAGGAGTCTACCCCCATCGATCAGGCACAGGATGCGCCTGCGGCGGCCCCCTCCCTGGACGCCAGGTCTCCTGCGCCGAAGGCAGCGGCGCGGACGTCCGCCCGCACCGGCGTCCCGCCGCTGCCTGGTCTTCCGGGCGGACCGCCGATGGCGGAACGGCTCTCGCCGTTCCGCGTCGTGGCCGGCACGTCGAAGGGGGGCGACCGATGACACCCTTCCGATACGCGAGGATGGCGGTTCCCGTCATTGCCGGCGTGCTGGCGTTGTGCCCGGCCCAGTCCGCCGCACAACTGACGGTGTTCGACCCCGCCAACTTCCAGCAGAACCTGCTCTCGGCCGCCCGTGCGCTGGAGCAGATCAACAACCAGGTGCTCACCCTGCAGAACCAGGCGCTGATGATCGCGCGCATGGACCTGAACCTGAAACGGCTCGGGCCGACACTGTCACCCGACCTGCAGCGCACGCTCTCCGCCCTCCACAGCCAGCTCACGGCGGGCGAAGGCATCGCCCTGCGCCTGTCGGCAACGCAGCGTGCCTATGAGCAGTTGTTCCCGAAGCAGGCATCGGCCGCGCTGACCTCCGACGATGCGCTGCGCAATGCCAAGGCGCGTTGGGACGAAGCCTACGCCGTGTTCCAGCGGGCGGCTCTCGTGCAGGGACAGGTGGCAGACGGCATCGGTGCCGACACGAGCCTCCTCGCCGCCGCTTTGGGCCGTTCGCGCGATGCCGTCGGCGCCCTCGAAGCGGCGCAGGCCGGCAACGAGCTGACCGCCCTCAACGTCAAGCAGGCCCTCGCCTTGCAGGCCCTGCTGGCGGCGCAGCACCGTGCCGAGACCACCGCCAGGGCAAGTGACCTCGCGGCGGAGGAGGAGGCGCGCCAGCGCTTCAAGACGTTCCTCGGCAGCGGCAACGCGTATGCAGCACGCCGATGAGAGTTGGAGTCCCACAATGCCCAGACGACGACGGCGGCATTAGCCGCGCACTGACCTGACACCGAACGCCTGAAGCACCTGCGGCGGCCCACGTTGCCGGCGACGGCGGAGCCTTGTCTCGCGCCCTGGGGGAGCACATGGACGAGTTGGCCATCATCGACCGCTTCACCGAGACCTTCAGCCGCTACATCGACTCCGGCTTCGGGCTGCTGTCCGGGGACGTGGCCTTCCTCACCAGCATCCTGATTGCCATCGACATCACGCTGGCGGGACTGTTCTGGGCGCTGATGGGCGAGGACAACGTCCTGGCCCAGCTCATCCGCAAGGTCCTCTACATCGGCTTCTTCGCCCTGCTCTTGAGCAACTTCAAGGGCCTCGCGGATATCGTGTTCCAGTCCTTCACTGGTCTGGGGCTCAAGGCATCCGGCGCGTCGCTCACCGCCGCCGACCTGATGCGGCCGGGGTTCGTGGCCTCGACCGGGTTCTCAGCCTCGCGTCCCCTGATCGAGGAGGCAGGGAAGCTGATCGGCATCACAACCTTCTTCTCCAACTTCGTGACCATTGTCGTGCTGCTGCTGGCGTGGCTGATCGTGCTGCTCGCGTTC
>DATMZP010000080.1:0-4077 GCA_035573595.1 Hyphomicrobiaceae bacterium | reverse complement strand
GGCCGAGCGGCACCTCCGCGCCCCAGCCGCTCTCCTGCTGCTCCAGACTGCGCCCGAGGTAGAGCTCGTTGTGCAAAGCCAGCTTGCCGGTGAGCGGCGTGGCGATGCGGCTGGGGCACACGGCGTTGACCAGGATGTTGCAGCGGCCGAGTTCGTCCGACAGCGACTTCACGAACGCATGCTGGGCCGCGTTGACGACGGCGGAGGCGATGGCGCCGGCCTGCGGCACCTTGCCGGCCTGGCCGATGACGACGATGAAGCGGCCGCCGCCGCGTTTGTGCATGTGGGGTGCCGCCAGCCGAGCCAGCTCCCACGCGCCGACCACTTTTGTCTCAAGGTGGGCCGCAAGCTCCTCGGCCGTGACCTCGCCGATGCGGCCGGCCAGATGCGTGCCCGCATTGCTGACCACGATGTCGAGGCCGCCGAAGGCCTCCACGGTGCGCTCGACCAGCGCCCTCACGTCACGCGCCACGCGCATGTCTGCCTTGACGCCGACGGCGTCGATCGCCGACCCGACGAGCTCGTCTACAGCCGCGCCGAGCATGGTCTCGTTGCGCCCGCAGATCGCCACCCTGCAGCCTTCCTCGCCGAGCCGGCGGGCGATGGCGAGGCCGATGCCGCTGGTGGCTCCGCTGACCAGTGCGGCCTTGCCAGTCAATCCAAGGTCCATTTCCCCCCACTTCGCCTCAACCGAATACGTAGCGGTGATAGCCGCCATCGATGCTTACCGAGCTGCCGGTCACGAATCCGGCGCGGTCGGACACCAGGTACGCCACCAGGTCGGCCACCTCCTCGGGCCGGCCGAGGCGGCCCAGCACGTTGGCGCGGGTGAAGCCGGCCGCCGCCGTGGCGCGGTCCACCCCGCGCTCGCGCATCTCCTTGTCGATCAGGGCGGCGAGCAGCTCGGTCTCGATGTATTGGGGGCAGACGGAGTTAACGCGGATGTTGTGCCGGGCCAGCGCATCGGCGGCAGATTTTGTGATGGCGAGCAGGGCGGCGTTGGTGACGCCCGATGGAAACCGGTCGGGATGCGGATGCCGTGCCGCCTGGCCGACAATGTTGACAATGCGCCCGTCGCGCTGCGCCTTCATGATCGGCGCCACGGCGCGGATCGCCAGGAAGAAGCCGAAGGCCTTGTCATGCAGCTGTCGCTCCAGGACATCTATGGTCGTATCCTCCACCGTGCCGCGCAGATGCGTGCCGGCGTTGTTCACGAGGATATCGACCCGTCCGAGCGCGCTTGCGGCAGCATCGACGAAGGCCGCAACGGCGCCGGCATCGGTTACGTCGGCGACCTTGGCCAGCATCGGCGGTCCAATCCTTTCGAGAGCCCCAACAGTTTGGGCGAGTGCCTCGGGGTTCCTGGCGCAGATGGCCACCGACGCACCTTCGCGCAGCAGCGCCTCGGCAATGGCCCGGCCGATCCCGCGCGAGCCGCCCGTCACCAGTGCAGCCTTGCCGCCGAGCCGCAGGTCCATGCCGTCCTCGAACCGATGCGCGCGCTCATACTTGACTGAGCCCGGAGCATGGTCAAGCTGATGGTTGCGGAAAGCGTGCCTCGAATCCCCGAAAGCCGTCGCGACGCGCGGCGGCCGGCAGCGCGGCCCGCGGCACCCTCGCAATTTGTCCGATAGGAGAGGAAATGCACCTGGGACTTGAAGGCAAGCGCGCGATTGTCACCGGCGCGAGCCGTGGCATCGGCTACGAGACAGCGCGGCTGTTCCTGCAGGAAGGCGTGCGCGTGCTGATCTGCGCCCGCGACGGAGACAAGCTCAGCGCCGCGCGCGACGCGCTCGCCGAGGAGACGGGCGGCGAGGTGCACGGCGTACAGGCCGACATGTCGGTGGAGGCAGACATCGCGCGGCTTGTGGACGCGGCCAAGCAGCAGCTCGGCGGCGTCGATATCCTCGTCAACAACGCCGGCACCATGTACTCGGGGCGCTTCGCCGTGCTCACCGACGAGTCGCTCAAGGCTCAGCTCGAGACCAAGCTGTTCGGCTTCATGCGTGCCATCCGGCTGGTCTCCCCGCTGATGCGGGCGCAGAAGTGGGGCCGCATCGTCAACATGATCGGCGGGGCCGGCAAGGAGCCGGACCCCTACATGTTCGGGAGCGGCATGACCAACAGCGCGCTCCTCAACCTCACCAAGTCGCTCTCGACCGAGCTCGGCGAGGACAACGTGCTGGTTAATGCCGTGTGCCCCGGATGGGTGGATACGAGCCTGTGGAAGCGCAATGCCGAGGGGTTGAAGAGCGAGCTGGGCGTGAAGAGCGAGGAGGAGGCCCGGCGCCTGGCTGCCCGCAAGAACGCGCTCAACCGCTTCGGCAAGCCCGAGGAGCTGGCCAGCGCCATCGTGTTCCTGTGCTCGGAGCGCGCGAGCTACATCACCGGCGTGTCGCTCAACCTCGATGGAGGTCGCCTCAAGGGGCTGTGGTAGCCCCGAATCGGGGCCGGCGCCCGCGTGCGCCGGCCCCGCCGCCGTGAGCCAGGTCAATTGAGCCTGTGCAGCTTGGTCTCGGCGACGTAGCCCAGCACCTTGCCGTCCCGCGCGATCAGCACCCAGCCGGCGTCGGACTTCACCAGGGTGACGGTGGTGAAGGGCGGCAGCTGCTCCACCACGGCGCCGGTGCCGCCTGCCTCCTTGAAGATCGCCAGCCGCTCCGTGCTCACGTGCGTGGGCTTGATGGGGACGATGACGGCCTCGTCCTGGGCCGGCGCCAGCGCCGGCACCTGACGCGCCAGCGGGAAGTTGGCGCCGTAGGCGTCCATCTGCGGGAACTGGCGGGCGCCCCAGCGCTTCTCGGTGATGGCCGGCACCAGGCCGTCCACGTGCTGGATCAGCTCGGCCAGCTCGATCAGGCCGTTGCCGTTGAGATCGCCGCGGGCCAGCGAATCGAGCAGCGCGAAGGTGAAGACGCCGTGCCCGCCGTGGCCCTCGAACGCCTCCTGGGCGCCGGTGGACGCGGTGAGCGTGGCGCGGCCCGTGGCCTGGATCAGGCGCCCCAGCGCCGCCTTCTGCTCCAGGCCGCCACGGGTGAGCGCGGCAGTGCGCACGGCGGTCCGCTCGGTGAGCGTGCCCGCCTCGCAGGTGTCGAACATCAGCACGGCCTTTCTGGCGGGGATGCGTGCGAACCAGGCCTGCAGCCGGTCCTGGCCGATGGCGTCGCGGGCCAGCAAGCGTTCGTTCTGATAGCGCAGGTCGTAGGGGACGAAGTAGTAGCGCCCGTCGAGCGTCTTGCCGTGGCCAGCCGCAAAGAACACGAACACGTCGCGCGGGCGCACCCGGCCGGCCAGGTCGATGAAGACCTGATCCAGCTTGGCCGAGGTGGCGTCGCCATCGAGCACGCTGGTGACGACGACGCTCTCGTAGTACCCCCGGCCCGCCTCGGTAAGGGCGGCGGCGAGCGCCTTGGCGTCCGGCACGGCATATTTGAGCCGCAGGGCGGCGTCGAGGTAGTCGTTGACGCCGACGGTCAGCAGGTAGAGCCGCGGCGGCACCGACGGCTCGGTGCCGGTCCAGGTGATCTTGGCGCGTGCCGGAGCCGAGGCGACGAGATTGGCGCTGTTGTAGGCGACGAGCTCGACGGTGTTCTCGCCGGGATCGAGGGCCATTGCCTGCTTGAGTGCCACGGGCTGGCCGGGCGCGGCGGGGGCGGGCCTCTCGACCACGCCGACGGTGACGCCGTTGATGCGCCATTCCGCCTTGCCGATGCCGCCGCCCTGGTCGACGACGAGCGCCTCCACGTTGACGAAGTCGTCGGGCGTGGTGTCCCGCGCCTTGTGCGAGACGATGGTGACGGTGGGCACGCGGCCGCTGTCCACCAGCTTGCCCAGGTCGAGCTTCGCGGCGGCGGCCTTGACCTTGCCGTCCGGGTCGCCGGCCAGCTTTTCGCGCACCAGGTCGGGCCGGTAGAGCTCCTGGTAGAACTGGTCGATGCCGAACACCTGCAGGCCGCGCGCCACACTGAGCATCTCCGCGCCCTGCGGCGAGGCGTCGAAGAAGCCTTCCGGTGTGATGACGAGCCACTCATCGTTCGCTGTGAGCAGCATGGCCAGCTGCTCGCCGGTGGCGGCGTC
>DATMZP010000079.1:0-7665 GCA_035573595.1 Hyphomicrobiaceae bacterium | reverse complement strand
ACCGCCTCGGCCCGCCGGCCGTCGTCTGGCTGGTGGCGCTCGGGGCGGCGCTCACGGCGCTGGCGGCCCACGGGCTCAGGCCGGGTGGCAGGCCCCTCGGCGGGCCGGAGGCGGCGCCCACGGTGGGGGGACCGGCTGGTCCTCGCCTCAGGCTGGCCGACGCGCTGGGGCTTCTGCGCTCGCGCTTCTTCCTCACTTTCCTGCTGGCTGTGGGCGCGGTGCAATCGGCGCATGCCGCGCTCTACGCCTTCGGCACCCTCCACTGGGTGGCGCAGGGCATCTCCAGCGGCTGGGCTGGCGCCTTATGGGCTATCGGTGTGGCCGTGGAGATCGGCCTGATGGCCTTCTCCAAGGCCGTGGTGCGGCGCATCGGGGCCGCCGAGCTGATCGTGCTCGGTGCGGCGGCCTCTGTGACGCGGTGGCTGGCCATGGGCCTCGATCCGCCGCTGCCGGCGCTGGTGCTCCTGCAGGCGCTGCACGGTCTCACCTACGGCGCCACTCACATCGGCGCCTTCTACCTCATGGCCCGGGCGGTGGCGGATCGTCACGCCGGCACGGCCCAGGCCCTCTACGCCGCCACCACGGCCGGCATCGCCATGGGGGGCGCCGTGCTGCTCTCCGGCCGGTTGTACGCGTCCTGCGGCGGGCGCACCTACTGGGCCATGGCCGCGATTGCGGCGGTGGGGCTGGCAGCGAGCCTGGCCCTGCGGCGTCGGGGGCTGCGCGTCTGACCGTTGTATCGGCCAATGTCTCTGCCTGATCGGGAATTGGCCGTCGAAGCCGCTTTCCAATCAGGCAGCGCGATGTTTCATGTGAAACAAATTCAGTGTCGGACCACGATGTCGGCGGCGAGACGGTCTCTGTCGTCGGTGCCGAGGCGTCCGACCCCGAGGGCCGCCGACGGCCTGACACCCTATTCCCTGAACGGCACCACTTTCGACCGCTGCACGCCGAGCCCCTCGATGCTGAGCGTCATCACGTCGCCGGGCTTGAGCCAGGCGGGGGGCTTCATGCCCAGCGCCACGCCGGGCGGCGTGCCGGTGATCACTACATCGCCAGCCTCCAGCACCATGAACTGGGAGATATAGTGCACCAGGTGGGCGATGCCGAAGATCATGGTGTTGGTGCTGCCGGTCTGGCGGCGCACGCCGTTTACGTCCAGCGTCATGGCCAGGTTCTGCACATCGGCGATCTCGTCGCGCGTGACGAGCCACGGCCCGAGCGGCCCGAAGGTCTCGGCGCACTTGCCCTTCATCCACTGGCCGCCGCGCTCGATCTGGAATGCGCGCTCGGACACGTCGTTGCCGATGCAGTAGCCCGCCACATGGGCCAGCGCGTTCTTCTCCTCCACGTAGCGCGTCCGCTTGCCGATGACGAAGCCGATCTCGATCTCGTAGTCGAGCTTGGTGGAGCCCTTGGGGGGCATCACGTCGTCGTTGGGGCCGACGATGCAGTTGGGGAGCTTGTTGAAGAGGATGGGCTCTTTCGGGATCTCCATCCCGGCCTCCTTGGCGTGGTCGGCGTAATTGAGCCCGACGGCGAAGAAGTTGCGCACGTTGCCCACCGGGGCCCCCAGTCGCACGCCGTGCGGCGCCATCGGCAGCGCCTTCAGGTCGAGCTTACGCAGCTTGTCGAGCGTGGCGTCGTCCAGGGTGTCGCCGGTGATGTCGGTGATGTGTGCCGAGAGGTCGCGCACGGCGCCCTGAGAATCGACAATACCGGGCCGCTCGGCGCCGGCCGCACCAAATCGAACAAGCTTCATTGAGAGGCTCCTGCAGACGTTAGGGGGCTCGCTTGGGAGAGATGCAGCGACACCCATAGCGTTGCCTGTCGACCACGGGGAAAGTCAAGACGGCGGAGGGCGCGGATTGACCCGTTCCCCAAGGGAGCTCGCGCATGCCCGATGGCCGGGGCTTGCACCGGCCCACACGTCTTTGCTGTGGACAAAGCATTGGAAAGGTCCACCGCGCGCCGCGACCGAGGCCTGCAACGCGCCTCTCGCGGGACGAGGAGGCCAACGGCGTCAAGCCGCGCCTGTGCGCGGAAAAGCCGGCGCTCCGCGCCCGTCAGAGCCCTCAGAAGAGGAACGTCATCAAGTATATTCCGGCCCCCAGGAACGGCGCTGCCGAGCACGCCAACGCCATAAGAAGGAAGGACTTATCGATCACAACACACCCCGCCTACACAACTGCCGCCGGACCCATGTGGCCTGTGTCCGGCGCGGCCGCCCGCGGGCCCATCGCCCTCAGGTTGCTAGCCTATAAACAAGTATAACTCAAGATTAGTTGCACTTCATCTAAATTGCCTGTTGCGCTGCGGCAATTTCCGGCTTCCGCGGCTAAACAGTCACAGCATTTCCTGCTGACGTCGATGACAAATAGCCGATAGTGAAGTGGCCCCCACAAACGATTGTCGGGTCGAACGACTGGAGCAACAGAAGTGGGGGGCGTCGGGAGAGAACGCATCGCGCCCCGCGTTCGGGCCTCGCCGGTTGGCCAGCCCCTCACGAGAACAGCCGGAGCTGCTTCTCGTCCTGGCCCTTGGTCTCGCGGGCGAGCTGCTCGATGCGGTCGAAGGGGACCTGCTCGGCGGAGATCAGGGAGCGCTGGGCGCGCATGGGCCGGACCAGGCCTTCCTGCACCAGATGGAACTCGCCCACCGTCTGGCCCGGCAGCACGGCCGCTGGGTCGAGGCCGGACTCGCTCTGGAAGGCGGCGCGCAGCTTCCTGAGTGCGGTGTCCTCGCGCACGCGGCCGATGAACCACGACGTGATCTGGTCGCGCGACTTGTAGTCGAGGTCGCCCGGCGACTGGGTGGCCAGCATGATGCCGAGGCCGGCGGACCGGGCACGCTTGAGGAGACTCTGCAGCGGCTCGGCGGTGGCAGGCTTGGCGTTGGCGGGGATGTAGAGGTCGGCCTCGTCGAACATGACCACGGCCTGCAGCTCGTCGTTGGGGTTGCGCTGGCAGAAGCGCAGCGCCTCGGACAGGAACTGCGAGACCCAGAACAGGATGTTCTCGTTGTCGCCCAGGAACCCGGTGTAAATGATGGAGAGCCGTGTGCGGTCGCTGCGGGCGAAGCGCCCGCGTCCCAGCAGCGACTCCATGCGCAGCGCCTCGCCGCCGCCTTCGAACAGGGCGGAGTTGCGGTGGCGCAGGCTGTCGAGCTGGGCCACCAGGTCGCGGCGGATGCGGCCCGAGGGGTCCATGCGCTGGGTAAGCTCGGTGAGCTCCGGGTCCTCGTCCTCCAGCAGCGCGATCAGATCGTTGAGCGTGACCTCCTTGCTGAAGCGGGCGCCCAGGATGCGGAGCGCCACGGAGAGCGTGCCCGACTGCTTCTGGTGCGTCGCCGAGTTTTTGAGGTGCAGCATGTCGCCCAGGGCCGCGGCGGAGAGGTTGGCGAGCAGCTGCTGCTCCTGCTCTGGGAGCTCGTTGATGCCGTTGGGGAGCAGCGTGATCGAGATCGGCCGGCCCGACGCCCGCCCGGGCGTGTAGACGGCCACGTCGATGGAGTCCGCCAGCCGCTCGCGCTCGCCGCGGCGCTCGCCGTACTCGCCGTCATGGGCGCGCCACACGTCGGGGTTGGCGTAGGAGCACAGGTCGCCCTTGCGGTCGATCAGCACCGCCGGGATGCCCTTCATCAACAGCTGCTCGATGATGCACAGCGCCAGCGTGGTCTTGCCGGAACCCGAGCCGCCGAGCACGGCGGAGTGGCGCTTCAGCACGTCCTTGTTGAGCGTGATCGAGCGGTTGGAGCGCAGTGCCCGGCCGGCCAGGATGCTCCTCTCCCCGTCGCCCACCTCGTCGAGCAGGACTGAGAGCGGCAGGTCGTCCTTGGGCTCCGCCGCGGCGCTGTCCCATCCGGTCCAGTCGGCGCCACGGGGACCGGCCGCCGCGGCGCTGGAGGGAGGGGGGGCCTCAGCGTCGGCGGGTGCGTCGGCGGCGGAATGGGTGGCGCCTGCCAGGGCGACGGCGGCCCCCCGGATATTGTGGCCCAGCAGATCGAGTCTCAGCAGCTGCGCCACGCATGGTATGGCCGAGAGCAGCTTGGTGCGCTGGAACCAGTCGCCGAAGCTCGGGTCGAGGCGGTGCTGGGCTTGGAACTCGCGCACCATGATCATGCGCTCCCAGTCCGGGATCGGCACCAGGATCGAGCGGCCGCCCTTCTCGCGGAACTTGCGGAAAGCCTGGGCGGTCTGGTTCTTCTTGTTGGGCGGGAAGTCGCTCGCCCGCAGCATGAAGCAGCTCTTGTCGCCCCCCCCTCTGTCATTCATGGCCGTGAGCACGCGGTCGATCTGGCGCTTCAGGCCGCCGCCCTGGGCCGGCCGGTTGCACAGGAAGATGCGCGCTTCGGTCCGGTAGCCCGCCGCATGGGTGAGCGCCAGGTCGAGGGCGGGAACGTCCTGGCCCACGCCCGCATGCCGCACCACCACGTCCAGGGTCTCGGGCCATTCCTGCCGGGCCAAGGCGAGAGCCGCCGCCAGCGCGTCGCTCAGCGCCTCGTCGTCGCTCGGGATCTCGGCCTCGGACTGGGCCATGAAGCGGTCCCAGTGCTCGCGGAACTCGATGGCCGGGGCATCGCCTGCCCCGTCCTCCGCGCCGCCGCCGAACCCCAGAGCGGCGGCGAGCGTGGAGATGAAGCCCGACTTGGGGGGCGGCGGCTCCTCGGCCGTCTCGCCCTCCTGCTCGCGCATGCGCTTCTGCGCCAGCTCCAGGATGCGCCGCGTGGAGAGACCGCCGAACTCCTCGAAGAACTGCTCGCCGAGATAGAGCGTGGGATCGCTGCCATCGCCGCGCTCGTCTTGCTGCAGGCGCCTGGCGATGATGAGCCGCGCCTCCTCGGCCGTGCGCGTCTCGATGAGCGGCACCGGCCCCGCCTTCTCGATGCGGTCGATGTAGGACTGCGCCAGCACCTCGCGCACCTTGCCGTAGAACTCGGCCAGGCACGAGATCAGCACGATGGCGGTGGGCACCCGGTTGGCGATCTGGATGAGGTCGCGCGCCGCCTTCTGGAAGCGCTCGGCGTAGTCTCCGAAGAAGCGCAGGTCCTCGACCTGGTCGATGGCGAACACCAGCGCCGCGCGGTCCACCGCCCACATGAGCCGGCCGATGGACTCGATGATGTCGAAGGCGCGGCCCTCGCCGGTGTTGGGATCGAGCGCGGCAATCGCCTCGTGCGACAGCTCGCCCAGCTTCTGTCCGTAAAGGTACTGCCGCACGCGCTGGTCGATGCGCGGGTCGGAGCGCTGCATGTAGAGGAGCGCGCGCACCACGTTCACGTCGAGGTTCTGGCCGGCGAACCTCGGCGCCGCCACGATCTGGTCGGCGATATTGAGCACGAGCTTGGCGAGGGAGGCGTCGCTCAGCTTGGCCTCGCGCAGCTTGTCGATCTGGGCGGCCTCGACAGCCTCGGTGTCGCTCACCATGCGCTTGGCGAGCCGGGCGAGCGCACTCTCGCCGCCGCGGTCCGGATCGTACGGCTTCTCCAGCGAGGCGATCAACCGGCGCAGGTAGTAGTCGGCGTAGTTGGCCACGTCGGGCGTCATCTGGGCGTAGCCGAAGTAGGCCTTGCCGCCGCGATGCGCGCCCGTGCGCAGCGCGCGGATCAGGTGGGTCTTGCCGGCGCCCGACTGACCATGGAACAGCAGAATGCGGGCCTGCACCGAGGCCCCGTCCGTGGCGGTGACAGCATCGAGCAGCTCGGAGAACCGGCGGCGCGCGTTGGCGTGCACCAGCTCCACATCGACGGGGTCGGCCCGCCAGATGTCGTCCTCCCAGGTGATGGAGTGCTCGAAGGCCGCGGACAGGCGATCGGCAAGCGGCGCAATATGAGCCTCGTGGCGCATGAAACCTCAGTTCAAAGCGGGACAGAACGTTACGGACCGCAGCATCATGCGTCCACGCGAATGAAATGGAAGACGGCGTTCCGGTAGATCACGGCGGAGTCCTGCACGTCCTTGATGTTGCTCTCGTCTTTCAGGTCGGCGTTGGCCAGGTTGAGCTGGCCGGAGCGGTGCGCCTCGGCCAGCATGCACTTGAACTCGATCTCCGACAGCCCCCACTCGGGCCGCTTCTCGCGCACAGTGCGCCAGACGCGGCTGATGTAGGCCTTGCGGTCGCCGCTCCAGCCCTGCGCCTCGCCCACCGCCAGCCGACGCACCTCGGTGGCGAAACCGGGCAGGTCGACGGGGCGGTCGGCGTGCATTGCCAGAGGGCCGGCCGTCGCCCGATTGACCGCGGAGCGGGTGCCTTCTCGGCAAGCGAAAACCGATTCCCCTCCCCCTTGTGGGGAGGGGCTAGGGGTGGGGGGACTCCCGACCTTCGAAGCCTGGGGTTCCCCCCCACCCTGTCCCTCCCCCACAAGGGGGGAGGAGACCTTGCGGCCTGGACGCCGCGCAAGATCGGCAACAGGGTGCTGCGGCTGCGGAGGTGCGAAGGCGCGGCGGAGCACGCCTGCGCGCAGAGCGGTAAGATCGGCGCCGCGTGCCCCGCAGACCTGTTGCGCCAGCGCCGACACCAGCCGGCGGTCGGTACCGGGGTCGCGCGGCTTGTCGATGAGCTGCGCCGCCAGCAGGCGGCTTGCGCGTGCGGGCAGGCCTGATTTGCCGGCCACCGCCTCGGCGGTCTCGCCGCCGAAGGCCTTGCGCAGTGCTATGGCGGCCAGCACCTGGCGCAGGCGTGCCGGGGTCGCAGCCCCTTTGATCTTGAGCCCGTAGGCCTGCACCAGGATGGCCGCGCGCAGCCCTTCAACAGTTGCGAGCGCCGCCAGGCGCTTGGGCGTCGGCCGACGCTCGTCCAGGGCCTTGGCCACCAGCCAGAGGCTGCTCGCCTTCTCCCATGTCAGCGCCGTGCCGGCCGAGACGCCCAGAAACCTGGCCGCTGCGCCGGTGCCCGCCGCCGTGGCCGCATAGCCGCCCGGCTTGGGCGCCACCTGCCCGGTCGCCGCCAGCGCCTCGATCGCCCCCTCCACGGTCTCGCGCCAGCGCGAGGCCGGCATCTGCGTGCCGGCGAGAAACGACAGGTCGGCGGCAATCTCGCCCTTGTCGATGGGGCGCGCGGCACAGGCGATGCGCGCCAGCACGAGGTCCCGGAGCGGGCCCCCGCCCCGGGCTTCGGATGCATTCCGCTTCTCTGCGACCTTGGTCACCCCTGGCCTCCCTGCTTGACGAGGCAGCCGGCGTACTGAGCCATACCCTGACACGACGTGAGAGCCCGGCCCTCACCCTCCGCCAGCGGTCTGGCTCCGTTACGGCAGGAAAAATCGCAGCGTCCCCGGACGCGCGAATCACCGGAGGCACAGCCGCTATGTTGCGGAAGTTCGGCAAAAAACCAAGGGCTTACGGGCGGGGTCAGGCCTTCGCGGCAAGCGGGTCAGACCCCATCCTCCGTTTTCGTCGGCCAAACTAACGTCATGATTGCATTGTCCGATCACCCAGGGACTGCAGCGTGTGCTGCCGGGGGTTGCCGCAGCCGTCTGGAACAATCGGATTGCAAGTGGTGCGGATCAGGATTCCGCGACGGCGGAGGATATGGGCTGGCGCGCTGGTCGGCCGGGCGAGGCAAGCGCTGTCCGGCGCCAGCGTTAACGGGGGCTTAACGGGTGCGGCCCATGCTCGTCGCACCCACGGGAGGTCGAGCCGCGGGGGAGCCGTCATGCGCAGCGTCG
>DATMZP010000078.1:0-9092 GCA_035573595.1 Hyphomicrobiaceae bacterium | reverse complement strand
CGTGGCTCCCAAAGGGGCTGCGGCACTGGGGCCGAGTGCTCACGTCGACACCTTCACCCGGGACAATCTGCCGCCGGCGGAGCAGTGGCCCGACTTGCTGCTCGACCGGCCGGAGTTCCAATATCCCGAGTACCTGAATGCCGCGGTGGAGCTGACCGACCGGATGGTCGAGAAGGGCTTCGGCGACCGTACCGCGCTGATCGGCAACGGCCGGCGGCGCACCTACAAGGAGCTGACCGACTGGTCGAACCGCCTCGCCCACGCCCTGGTGGAGGACTTCGGCGTCAAGCCCGGCAACCGCGTGCTGCTGCGCTCCGGCAACAACCCGGCCATGGTGGCGGTGTGGCTGGCGGTGACGAAGGCCGGTGCGGTGGCCGTCAACACCATGCCGCTGCTGCGTGCCGGCGAGCTCGCCAAGATCGTGGACAAGGCTGAGGTGTCGCTCGCGCTGTGCGACAGCCGCATCGCCGACGAGCTGGTGGCTTGCGCCAAGGAGAGCCGGTTCCTCAAGAAGGTCATCAACTTCGACGGCACCGCCAACCACGACGCCGAGCTCGACCGCATGGCGCTGAGCAAGCCCGTCAAGTTCGATGCGGTGAAGACCGGGCGCGACGATGTCGCGCTGCTGGGCTTCACCTCCGGCACCACCGGCGAGCCGAAAGGCACCATGCACTTCCACCGCGACCTGCTCATCGTCGCCGACGGCTACGCCAGGGAGGTGCTGGGCGTGACGCCGGACGACGTGTTCGTGGGCTCGCCGCCGCTCGCTTTCACCTTCGGCCTCGGCGGGCTTGCGATCTTCCCGCTGCGCTTCGGCGCCACGGCGACGCTGCTTGAGAACGCCGCGCCGCCCAGCATGATCGAGATCATCGAGCGGTACAAAGCCACCATCTGCTTCACCTCGCCCACCGCCTACCGCGCCATGATGGCGGCGATGGACAAGGGCGCCGACCTCTCCTCGCTGAGGGCCGCCGTGTCGGCCGGCGAGACCCTGCCGGCGCCGGTGTTCGAGGAGTGGACGAGGAAGACCGGCAAGCCGATCCTCGACGGCATCGGCTCCACCGAATTGCTGCACATCTTCATCACCAACCGGTTCGGCGATGCCAAGGCCGGCGCGACCGGCAAGCCGGTCGCCGGCTGTGAGGCGAAGATCGTGGACGACGACATGAAGGAGGTGGCGGACGGCACCGTCGGCCACCTCGCCGTGCGCGGTCCCACCGGCTGCCGCTACCTCGCCGACGACCGCCAGACCAGATACGTGCGCGACGGCTGGAACCTGACCGGCGACGACTTCGTGCGCGACGAGAAGGGCGTGTTCCACTTCATGGCCCGCGCCGACGACATGATCATCTCGTCGGGCTACAACATCGCCGGCCCCGAGGTGGAGGCGGCGCTGCTGTCGCACGCGGCCGTGGCGGAATGCGCCGTGGTGGGTGCCCCCGACGCGGAGCGGGGCCATATCGTGGAGGCGCACGTGGTGCTGCGCGAGGGCTTCGCGGCCGACGAGGCGTGCATCAAGGCCCTGCAGGAGCACGTCAAGGCGGCCATAGCGCCTTACAAGTACCCCCGCTCCGTGAAGTTCGTTGCAACCCTGCCCAAGACGCAGACGGGCAAGATCCAGAGGTTCAAGCTCAGGGAATCGTAGGGGTCAAGGCGAAGCCGCAGACCCAACACCGCCCCGTCCAACACAGCATCGACGAGACCCATGCAATTCCTCCACCCCAAGGGTTGGGCGCCGGCCAAGGGCTTCGCCAACGGCGTGGCCGCCACCGGGCGCCAGATCTTCGTCGCCGGCCAGGTCGGCTGGAATGCCCAGCAGCGCTTCGAGAGTGACGACTTCGTCGCCCAGGTGGAACAGGCGCTCGCCAACATCGTCGCCGTGCTGGCCGAGGCCGATGCGAGGCCGGAGCACCTCGTGCGCCTCACCTGGTACATCACCGACAAGCGCGAGTATCTCGCGCGCCTGCCCGAGGTGGGCGGGGTCTACCGCCGCACGATCGGCCGGCATTTTCCGGCCATGACCCTGGTGCAGGTCGCGGCGCTGCTGGAGGACCGCGCCAAGGTCGAGATCGAGGCGACCGCGGTGGTTCCACCAGCATAGAGGCCCTTGAAGGGCACGGTCGGGCTCCCGCCCAGGTCGGGCGGCGAGCGGGACTGCAATTCCTGCGCGTGCTGTCCGCTTCGGCGGTGCACCGGCCTATCGCAACGCTGCGAATATGTCTTGACGCTCTCCCGAACCTGATGGCCGGATGGATGCCGTGGCACCATCTGGAGGGGAGGAAAACATGCTAATGAGCCGCTTCACCGTCAAACGTCCCGGCCTGGCCATGCTGCTCGCCGCCGCCCTGGCCGCCTTGGCGGCACCCGTCGCCGCCGAGACCAAGCTCACAATGTCGAGCTGGGTGGCGCCGACACACCCGCTCACGAAAAACGTGCTGGCGGTGTGGGGCGAGCAGGTCGAGAAGGCCACCAACGGCCGCGTCAAGCTGCATATGCTGCCGAAGCACCCGTCCGCGGCGCCAGGCACCTTCGACGCGGTCAAGGATGGCCTGGTCGATGTCTCCTACGTCACGGCCAGCTATACACCCGCCCGCCACGTGCTGGTGCTGCTTCCAGAGCTGCCGGGCGGCGGGGCGACCGCCACGATCAACTCGATCGCCTTCTCGCGCATCTACTGGAAGTACCTCGACGCCGCCGGCGAGTACAAAGGCGTGAAGCTGCTCGGCGTCTTCACGCACGGTCCGGGGCAGATGTTCAACACCAGGCAGCCGATCGCCAAGATCGAGGACCTTGCCGGCATGAAGATCCGCACAGGCGGCGGCATCGCCGAGGAGATGGCCCGCGCGCTCGGCGCCTCGGCCTTCGTCAAGCCGGCGCCGGAGTCCTACGAGCTCTTGAGCTCCGGCGTTGCCGACGGCACGTTCTTCCCGGCCGAGTCCATCGTCTCCTTCAAGCTCGGCCCGGTGATCAAGTACGCCACCCTGTTTCCCGGCGGCTTCTACAGCTCCGCCTTCGGCTTCTTCATGAACGAGGACAAGTGGAGCAAGCTTCCCAAGGAAGACCAGGACGCCATCCTCTCCGTCTCCGGCGAGGCGCTGGCGCGGCTGGCCGGCAGGGCCTGGGACGATGCCGATAGGGCCGGCCTGGACGAGATGAAGAAGATCGGTGTCCGCATCGACGAGGCCTCGCCCGAGCTCGTGAAGGGCGTGCAGGAAAGGACCAAGGCGATCGTGGACAAGTGGGTCGCGGGCGCCAAAGCCAAGGGCATCGACGGCGCCAAGGTGCTCGCCGCGTTCCGCGAGGAGGTGAAGCGCGTGGCCGCCGGCCAGTGACTGAGCCTGCGGCCATGGCATCGCAGACCTCCGAGGCCGGCTCCTGGCTCGATCGCGCTCTGGGGGCCGCCGCGGCCATCCTGCTGTTCGGCCTGATGGCGCTCACGACGGTGGACGTCATCGGCCGCTACGTCTTCAACCGGCCGCTGCGCGGGGCGTTCGAGGTCACGGAGCTGCTGCTGCTCACCCTGATCTTCGCCGGGCTGCCGCTTGCCTCGCGGGCCGGGGAGCACGTGACGCTGGATTTCATCGATCAGCTGCTCGGGCGCCGGGGCAGCTCGCTGCTCGCGCGCGCCGTCGACCTCGTCTGCGGCGCTCTCATTCTCGGGCTCGCCTGGCGCGTGTGGGTCAAGGCCGGCAAGATCGCCGGCTACGGCGACACAACCGACGTGCTGCGCCTGCCGGTCGCCCCCTTCGTCTACTTCATGACGCTGATGGTGGCGCTCACCGGCATCGTCCACCTGGCCCGGGCGGTCTTTCCGCCACCTCCCCGCACCGGACCTCAGGTCGACCCCGAGAAGGCGAGCACGACATGACGGAAGCCCTGGTCGGCCTCGTCCTGATGATGGCGCTGGCGCTCCTGCGCGTGCCGATCGCGCTGGCCATGGGCGTGGTGGGCTTCCTCGGCGTCGCCTACCTGCGCGACTGGAACTTCGCCCCGGCGCTGGCCATGGTGGAGACCAAGATCTACGAGACCGGGCGTAACTACACCCTGTCGGTGGTGCCGCTGTTCATCCTGATGGGCAGCCTGGTGACGAGGGCGGGCATGTCGCAGGAGCTGTTCCGAGCCGCCTATACCTGCATCGGGCATCTGCGCGGCGGCCTGGCCATGGCCACCGTGTGCGCCTGCGCCGGCTTCGGCGCCATCTGCGGCTCCTCCATCGCCACCGCCGCCACCATGGCCAAGGTGGCCTACCCGGCCATGAAGGGCCTCGGCTACTCCGACCGGCTTTCGACCGGCGCCATCGCCGGCGGCGGAACGCTCGGCATCCTCATCCCGCCGTCCACGCTGATGGTGATCTACGGCGTGCTGACGGAGACCAACATCGGCAAGCTGTTCGCCGCCGGCAACCTGCCGGGGCTCCTCGCCACCGTCCTGCTGTGCCTGGCGGTGCAGTGGATCGTGTGGACCGATCCCGCCGCCGGCCCCCGCGGGGAGCGCTCGAGCTGGCGGGAGCGGCTCGTCGCCCTCAAGGGCGTGTGGACCGTGGTGCTGCTCTTCGTCGTCGTGATGGGCGGCATCTACGGCGGCGTCTTCACGGCGACGGAAGGGGCGGGCATCGGCGCATTCGGCGCACTGTGCTTCGCGCTGGCGCGCCGGGCGCTCACCTGGCGCACGTTCCTCGACTCGCTCATCGAATCGGCGCGCACCACGGCCATGCTGTTCGCCATCCTGACCGGCGCGCTGATGTTCGCCGAGTTCATCAACTACACCACCATGCCGGACGACCTGAAGCGGTTCGTCACCGCGCTCGATCTGTCGCCGGTGATGGTCGTGGCGGCGATCTGCGCGATCTACGTGATCCTCGGCACCGCCATGGAGGAGCTGTCGATGATCCTGCTGACGGTGCCGGTGTTCTTCCCGCTGATCGTGCACCTCGGCCTCGACCCCATCTGGTTCGGCATCCTGATCGTGGTGGTGGTAGAGATCGGGCTGATCAGCCCGCCCGTCGGCATGAACCTGTTCGTCCTCAACGCCCTGCTGCCCCACGTGCCGACGCGGACGCTTTTCCACGGTGTCCTGCCATTCATGGTGGCCGACGTGGTCAGGCTCGCCATCCTGATCGCCTTCCCTGCCATCTCCCTGTGGCTGCCGAGCCTGATGCGGTAGAGCCAAGCGGGCGAGACGAGGCACTCGCCGCCGGACCGCAGCTCCTTTGCCGGCCAACCTTGCCCAGGCCGAATTCCCAGGCCGATCTTGCCCGAAGGCGCTCGCTGTGCTTCGCTCTCGGCGGCGCGGCGGTTGAGGGGTGCACTCCATGCAGAAGGCGGACGACGATCCCGAGCCCCGGCTCCGTGTCTTCCATCTCCAGAAGCATATCGGGGAGCGCCGCGATGCGCCCGGCCGGTAAGGTCGGCCGCGCGGGGGCGCGCCTTCTGCCACGGCTCGAAACCTGCGTGATGGCTGCGGCGGTTGTGGCGCTGATCGTCCTGGTCGTTCTGCCGCTCCTTTTCCTGCTGGTCGGCAGCGTGCGTGGCGAGGCGGGGCTGTCGCTGGAGCATTTCACCGAGGCGCTCTCGGGCCGCCTCTACGTCCAGGCCCTCGTCAACTCGCTGGTGCTGGGCGCCTGGACCGGGCTTTTCAGCATCATCATCGGGCTGCCGATGGCCTGGGCCGTGAGTCGCACCAACGTGCCAGCCCCGGCCCTGTTCCGGATCACGGCCACGCTGTCGTATCTCTCGCCGCCGTTCCTCACCGCCATCGCCTATGTCAACCTGTTCAGCCCCAATGCCGGGCTGATCAACGTCTTCTTGCGCGACGTGGTGGGCGCGCCCTGGCTGACATTCAACGTCTTCTCGATGGGCGGCCTGGTGCTGGTAACGGTGCTGCACACCTTCCCGTTCGTGTTCCTGCTGGCGTCGAGTGCGCTGCAGTCGGTGGACGCCTCCTACGAGGAGGCGGCGCAGATCCTGGGCGCCGGCCGGCTGCGCACCGCGCTGCTCGTGACGCTGCCGCTGATCGCGCCGGCGGTGCTGGCGGGCACGCTGCTGGCGTTCGTGAACGCGATCGCCCTGTTCGGCTCGCAGGCGATCCTGGGCCTGCCCGGGCGCATCGTGACCCTGCCCACGCGCATCTACGCGCTGTTCGACTATCCGCCCCAGTACGGGCTGGCCTCCGCCCTGTCGCTCATGTTCATCGTCATCACCGTGGCCGCGCTTTACCTCCAGCACCGGTTCCTCGCCCGGCGCTCCTACGTCACGGTCGGCGGCAAGGGGGCGAGGCCGCAGCTGATCGACCTGGGGCCCGCGCGATGGGTGCTGCTCGGCTTCTGCGCGGCGGTGTTCGCAGTGGCGATCGTGCTCCCCTACGGCGCGCTGATCGCGGTATCGCTGTCCAAGTCGTGGGGCCTGAGCTTCTGGAAGGGGCTCACGCTCGACAACTACCGGTTCGTCCTGTTCGAGTACAACGTCACGCAGCGGGCGATCCTCAACAGCCTGCTGCTCGCCACGCTGGCCGCAACTATCGCCGTACTGCTCGGTGCGGTGATCGGCTGGATCGACGTGCGCACCAAGGCAAAAGGGCGCCGCCTCCTCGACTACGCCGCGCTGGTGCCCCTCGGCCTGCCGGGCATCGTCATGGCAGTGGCGCTGATCCAGTTCTGGCTCACCATGCCGGTCGCACTCTACGGGACCCTGACGATCCTGCTGCTTGCCTATATCGGGCGCTACATCCCGCTCGGCGTGCGGGCCGCCAACACCTCGCTGCGCCAGATCGATGCCTCGCTGGAGGAGAGCGCGCGCGTCCTCGGCGCCTCATGGGCGCGCACCCTGCGCGAGGTGACGCTGCCGCTCATCCGCCCGGGCCTGTTCGCCGGGTGGCTGCTGGTGTTCGTACCCGTGATCCAGGAGCTGAGCGCGTCGATCCTGCTGTTCTCGTCGAGCTCCATCACACTCGCGGTGGCGGTCTACAATCTCTATGAGACGGGCTACACGGAGCCGGTGGCGGCCCTCGCCATGGTCAACATGGCGATCATCAGCGTGGCGCTGCTGGCGGCGCACTGGCTGGCCTCGGGGCGGGCGCGTCCTGCCGCCGACGGCGCCGTACGGGCGGGAGCATCGGGCTGATGGCGGGGATCAGCATGCGCGGCCTGTCGAAGAGCTACGGCGGCGACACCGACCTCGCTGCGGTCGCCGATCTCTCGCTCGACATCGACGACGGGCAATTCGTGACCCTGCTGGGGCCGAGCGGCTGCGGCAAGACCACCACACTGCGGCTGATCGCCGGCTTCATCGCCCCCGATGCCGGAACCATCCATGCGGACGGCCGGCTCCTCTCATCCGCCGGGCAGGTGGTGCCGCCGGAGGAGCGCGGCATGGGCATGGTGTTCCAGAACTATGCCGTGTGGCCGCACCGGACGGTGTTCGAGAACGTGGTGTTCGGCCTCAAGCTGCGTCGGGTCCCCGCCGCCGAGGCGCGGGAGCGGGTGAAGCGGACGCTGGCGCTGGTCAACCTGACGGGGCTGGAGGATCGCCTGCCGGGCCAGCTGTCGGGCGGCCAGCAGCAGCGGGTGGCGCTGGCCCGCAGCCTGGTGGTGGAGCCCGAGATCCTGCTGCTCGACGAGCCCTTGAGCAACCTCGACGCCAAGCTGCGCGAGCGCATGCGCGGGGAGTTGAAGGAACTGCAGCGTCGCACCGGCATCACCTTCGTCTACGTCACTCACGACCAGGCCGAGGCCCTGGCGCTGTCCGACCGGATCGCCGTCATCCACGGCGGCCGGCTGCAACAGCTCGGCACGCCGCAGGAGGTTTACGCACGGCCCGCCAGTCGCGTCGTGGCCGACTTCATGGGGCTCATCAACCTGCTGCCCGCGACGCTGATCGCCAGAGAGGCCGGCCAAGTTCGGCTGCGGACGGCCGCGGGCTGGACCATGCTGGCCGATGTGCCGGGCGCGGCGGTGCCCGGGCAGCGCGTAGAGATCGCCGTCAGGCCGGAGAACATTCGCCTCCAAGCCCGCACCGGCGCAGACCCGGGGCAGCCCGACCCAAGTCAGCCGGACCAGAGGCAGCAGCCGGCGACGGTGACGGAATCCACCTACCTCGGCAATATCATGGAGTATCATGTGGTACTGGGGGACGGCGCCGTGCTGCGCGTGCAGACGCACCCCGGCCAGCAGTTTGCCATCGGCGACAAGGTGGCGGTGAGGATCGATTCCAGCCGGTGCAGCCTGTTCGAGGTGCCGGCGGCAGGTACCCAAGAGGCCCAGGGAGCAGACGCATGACGACGGAGGCGACGCCGGCTGCAGCCGCAGCGGGGCGGGAGCACTGGACAGCCAAGGGCGATGTCCGTCTGTTCCTCTGGCAGAAGAAGGCCGTCACCGGACCGAGGCAGGGCACCATCCTGTTCGTGCACGGCTCCTCGATGGCCTCGCAGCCGACCTTCGACTTGGCAGTGCCGGGGCGGCCCGACAGCTCAGCCATGGACTGGTTCGCCAAGCGCGGGTTCGATACCTGGTGCGTCGACATGGAGGGCTACGGCCGCTCCGACAAGAAACGCGACATCAACTTCGACATCGCCAACGGGGCCGACGATCTCGCCGCCGCCTCCCAGTACATCCTCGACAAGACCGGGGCGGGGCCGCTGCTGGTCTACGGCATCTCCTCGGGGGCGCTGCGCGCCGCACTGTTCGCCGAGCGCCATCCCGAGCGCGTGAAGCGGCTGGCGCTCGATGCCTTCGTGTGGACCGGCGAGGGCAGCCCCACGCTCGCCGAACGCAAGAAGAAGCTCGCCGAGTTCCAGGCCAAGAACCGCCGCCCGATCGACAAGGCCTTCGTCTACAGCATCTTCAACCGCGACCACCCCGGCACCGCCGAGGACAAGGTGATCGAGGCCTTCGCCGACGCCATCCTGGCGCTCGACGACTCGGTGCCGACGGGCACCTATGTCGACATGTGCTCCAGGCTGCCGGTGGTGGACCCGGCCAGGATCGTGGTGCCGACCGTCGTCATGCGCGGCCAGTGGGACGGCATCGCCAGCTTCGAGGACCTGGCCCGCTTCTTTGAGCGCCTGCCCAACCCCGACAAGCAGTTCGTGGCGATGCC
>DATMZP010000077.1:0-3363 GCA_035573595.1 Hyphomicrobiaceae bacterium | reverse complement strand
CTTCCCTCGTTGTTACGACGCGGCCGATGAGACCACAAGGCGCGACCACAAGGTGCCACACCGGTGCCGCAAAGCAGGACGCCCCCTGCGCTTTCGCAGTTGACCGGCGGGAGCCGGACGCCCAAACACGCCCGATGCCCGTCTCAGCCCCGCTTCCACCCCGGCCGGCCCCAACGCGCCGGCATCGCTGCCGCCGTCCGCGCCCGCGCGCTTCGTCACCGGCTCGATCCTGCGCCACATCCTGGTGATGACCGGCACCAGCGCCGTCGGGCTGATGGCGATCTTCGCCGGCGACTTCGCCAACATCCTGTTCCTGGGCTCGCTGCGGGACGGGGAGGTGCTGGCCGCGGCGGGCTACGCCGGCACCATCCTGTTCTTCGTGATCTCGGCGGGCGTCGGCATGGCCATCGCCGTCACCGCGCTGGTATCGCCGGCGCTCGGCGCCCGCGACCTCGCCCGGGCGCGCCGGCTGGCGACCCACGCGATCGTGGTCTCGGCCGGCGCCACCACGCTGCTGGTCGCCGGGCTGTGCCTGGCCCTTGCCCCGATCCTCGGCGGGCTGGGCGCGGGCGGACGCACGCTGGCGCTGGCCCGCGACTACCTGCTGATCGTGCTGCCGTCGCTGCCGCTGCTGACGACGGCCATGGCGGCGTCCGCGGTCCTGCGCTCGGCCGGAGACGCCCAGCGCGCCATGTACATCACGCTGGTCGGCGCCGCCGTGGCCGTCGCCCTCGATGCGGTGCTCATCCTCTGGATCGGCCTCGGCATCCACGGCGCCGCCGTATCGGCCTTCGCCTCCCATGTCTCGATGCTGACGGTCGGATGGTGGTCGGTGGTGCGCGTACACGGACTTCTGGACCGACCGCAGTGGCACCTGCTGGAGCACGACGTACCGCTGATCGCGCGCTTCGCCGTGCCCGCCGTCCTCACCCAGCTCGCCACTCCGGCCGGCGGCGCCGTGGTGACGGCCACGATCGCCCAGTTCGGCCATGGCGCCGTCGCCGGCTGGACGGTGATCGGACGCGTCATCCCCATCGCCTTCGGCGCCATCTTCTCCCTGTCGGCCTCGGTCGGCCCCATCATCGGTCAGAACCTCGGGGCGCGCGAGTTCGGCCGGGTGCGCGCGGCGCTGAAGGCCGGGCTCGGCCTCGCCGCCGCCATCACGGCGACCGCCTGGCTGGTCCTGGCGCTGGCGACCCCCGCGCTGGTGGCCATCTTCCATGCCACCGGCGAAACGGCGGCGCTGATCGCCTTCTTCTGCCGCTGGCTGGCGCCGCTGTTCGTGTTCTTCGGCACCCTGTTCGTCTGCAACGCCGCCTGCAACACGCTGGGCCGCCCGCACTACGCCACGGCGCTCAACTGGGGGCGCGCCACCCTCGGCACCGTGCCGTTCGTCATGCTGGGCTCCTCCTGGGGCGCCGAGGGCGTCCTGCTGGGCCACATGGCGGGCGGCATCGCCTTCGGCATCGCCGCGGTCGTGGTGGTCAACCGTCTCATCGCCCGGCTGGAGGCCGGCTGACCGCGCGCTGCCTCCCTGGAATCCCCTGCGGAACGAAGCGCGCCGCTCTCGGGTTATGCCTGCGGCTCGCCGCCGGAGGGCCGGCGGCGAGGGGGGCCAACGCGAGGGGCGGAGGTTAACCCCATGGGCGGCGAAGACTTGAAACCACTGCGTTGCCGGCTGCGAGTCGCGGCGCTCGCCGTGCCGTTGCTGATGGCCGGGCTGCTGGCCGGTTCCATAGGCAGTCTGGCGGCATCGCGCGGGGCCGCGGCGCAGTCGGCGGGCCTCGAAGGCTCGTGGCATGGCGGCGGCTCGGTGGCGTTCGCCTCCGGCCAGCAGGAGCGCGCGCAATGCCGCGCGCATTACCGGCGGGCGTCGGCCAACGCCTATATGGTGACGGCCACCTGCGCGACCCCGTCGGGGCGCGCGACGCAGACCGCCACCCTGCGCCAGGTGGGCGGCAACACCTACCAGGGCCAGTTCCACAACGCCGAGTACGACGTCTCCGGCACGATCTCCGTCACCGTCAGCGGCAACCGCCAGAGCGTGCGGCTGTCCGGCGGCGCCGGCTCCGCGGCCTTCGAGCTGCGTCGATAGCCGGGCTGGAATTGGGCCACGCACCGGTCCAGCGCGCTGCGCCCCGCAGCGGCCTCCGCTCGGGGAGATGGGAGGAGGAGCAGGGCGTCCGGGCTCGCACCCGAGGGCCTTGACCTTTTGGCGCGCGGGGCGCGAAGAACGCCCTGCTCGGCCGCCTCCGACGGCCGCCTGGCGCTTGGATGGCCTATCCACCTTGCCCTGCGGGGTATCGGAGAACGACTTCACCGAGCCCATACCCCCTTGTCCTCGAGCGTGCGTCGAGGGAATCCCCGGCGCCTTCCCCGCCAAGTCCGAGGTCGGCTCTCCGAGGCACCGGCGCTCGGACGGTCTATCCGCCATGCCGGGCAAGGTATCGGACTGCGGCCCCCGGCTCCTATCTGAGGCACGGTGCCGGCCACCGCGATCCTCATCTCCGAGGCGCGCGCATGATGCCACGGGAGGCGGCCCGCCGTCATCCTCCGCCTGGATATACGATGAACCCAGATTGACTATCCCCGTGCGCCGGGCTTGAGGGGGCGGACCCGCAGGGCTCGAGATTGCCAAAACGTTGTGCGGCTTCTGAGTGCGCTGCGAAGACGTACGATAAGGCGCGAGCCGATGTCTTGAACACTGAGTGCCCGCTCGCCATCCCGGCAATCTGTGGCTCGGCCTGGCCCTGATGCGATCGTTGCCTTATGCGGAAGAAAACCGTTGCGCGACGCCTCCCAACTGCGAATCGCTCAAGTACAAACTGGTTGGCACCGGCTATCAGCGGATTTTCAACCGAAGTACGCCTCGCGCACTTCGCTGCGATCCGCGAGCTCAGCGGGCGTCCCGCTCGCGACCACCCTGCCCTTGGACAGGACATATCCATAGTGGGAAATGGCCAGGGTCTGGCGCACGTTCTGCTCGACGAGAAATACGGTGATCCCGCGCTCGTTGATCTGGCGGATGATATTGAAGTTCTCTCTGACCAGTAGAGGCGAAAGGCCGAGCGAAGGCTCGTCGATCAGCAATAGCTTCGGCGCCCGCATCAGGCCGCGTCCGATGGATATCATGGCTTGCTCTCCGCCCGACATGGTGCCGGCGAGTTGCGCCCGCCGTTCGGCCAACCGCGGGAACTGCCGATAGATGTCCGCCATGCGCTCCTGCGTGACGGTCTTCGACGTTTCCTGATAGGCGCCAAGGCGTAGATTTTCCTCGACCGTGAGCTTGGGAAAAACCTTGCGGCCTTCCGGGATGCACGCCATTCCAGCCGCAACCACCTTGTGGGTCGGCAGCGCGGTGAT
>DATMZP010000076.1:0-8673 GCA_035573595.1 Hyphomicrobiaceae bacterium | reverse complement strand
CGCGCTCGAGCAAGGCGTCGACGATCTCCTGCACGCTCTGGCGCTCCATCCGCGTGCCGCAGTTGGGGCAGTACTGGATGCCGACGCGCGAGAACAGCAGGCGCAGGTAGTCGTAGATCTCGGTGACGGTGCCGACCGTGGAGCGCGGGTTCTTGGAGGTGGTCTTCTGCTCGATGGAGATGGCTGGGGAAAGCCCGTCGATGTGGTCCACATCGGGCTTCTGCATCATCTCCAGGAACTGCCGCGCGTAGGCCGACAGGCTCTCCACGTAGCGCCGCTGCCCCTCGGCGTAGATGGTGTCGAAAGCCAGCGACGACTTGCCCGAGCCGGACAACCCCGTGAACACGATCAGCTTGTCGCGCGGGATCTCCAGATCGACGTTCTTGAGGTTGTGCTCCCGCGCGCCCCGGACATGGATGGTCTTGTGGGGCTCGCCGGAAGGGCGCACCGCTCGGCTGTGTCTGCTCATGCCGGGCGGTCTAGCTCAATCGAGTTGGACCGGCAATGTGCCCAAGACCGGCGTGCACACCCTCCTGCCAAATCTGGCAATTGTGCAGCCCAACTGGGACCGTGAGCACATTTTGTGCTACACTGCTGGAAGGAGGCATCAGCTATGAGCAGTCTGCCCGAGCCCCTGATCACAGTCTCGCCGGAATACCTCAGTGGGGCACCGGTGTTCACGGGAACGCGTGTGCCGGTCCAGGCCCTGTTCGACTACATCGAGGCGGGCGACCCGCTCGACGAGTTCCTGGACGATTTCCCGGACGTCTCTCGCGAGCACGCCATCGCCGTCCTCGAGCTCGCCCGTACGGCGGCTGTCACCCAGGCAAGCAAGTTTGCCGCCGAGTGATACTGGCTTGAGGGGAGAGAGTGCGCATCCTGCTCGATGCATGCGTGCCTCGAAAGCTCAGATATGAGCTGACCATACACAGCGCCTGGACCGCCCGCGAGAGGGGCTGGAACCGGCTCCCGGATGGCCCATTGCTGGACGTCATAGCAGGGGAGATCGATGTCCTCGTTACCGTAGACCGAAGTCTTCGGTTCCAGCAAAGACTCACGGTCCGTCCTTTCGCCGTTATTGTGCTGAGAGCAAAGAGCAATGAGCTTGGAGCACTTCGGCCGCTGGTACCAGCACTGCTTCAGGCACTCGCCGATGTGAAGCCCGGCGAGGTGCGGGAAATCACGGAATCGGATTGAGCTCGGCAACGTCAGAGCCGTCTTCGAGAACTTCGGAGATGCGCCACGCGTTCCAGACAGGGGTGGAAGTCGGCACCTACTTAGCCCCTGCTCAATCCCTTCGCCGCCAGCTCCGACAGGTACTCCGCCCAGCGCCGGTCGCGCTCTTCGTTGAGGGTCTGCAGGTAGGACCAGGCGTAGAGGCCGGTGTCGTGACCGTCGTCGAAGACGATACGGACGGCGTAGTTGCCCACCGGCCGCAGGTCGGCAATCTTGACGTTACGCTTGCGGCCGATGGTGACGCGCTGCTCGGGCGAGTGGCCCTGCACCTCCGCCGAGGGGCTCATGACGCGCAGCATCTCGGCCGCAAGCGTGAACGGCGCCGCAGCCGGGAACGTCACGCGAAGCTCGCTGCCGCCGCCGGCAATCTCGAGCTGCGGCGGCGCGACCCTCGCGCCCGCCTCACCCTGCAGCGCCGCCCACAGGTTGGCGGCGATCTCGCGGAACACGCGGGCGTGCGGGCCGTCCGGGTCGGTGGCCGCGATGGGGCGGCCCTCGTCGGAGCGCACGCGGATCTCCATGTCCAGCGGCACGCCGCCGAGGAACGGCACCTTGAGCTTCTCGGCCTCTGCCTTGGCCCCGCCATGGCCGAAGATGTCGGTGCGCTCCCCGCACTTGGGGCAGATGAAGGTGCTCATGTTCTCGATGATGCCGAGCACCGGCACGTCCACCTTGCGGAACATGTTGAGGCCCTTGCGGGCGTCGATCAGCGCGAGGTCCTGTGGGGTGCAGACGATGACGACCCCCGACAGCGGCACCTGCTGGGCCATGCTGAGTTGTACATCGCCCGTGCCGGGCGGCATGTCGATGACGAGGGCGTCGAGCTCGCTCCAGGCCACATCGCGCAGCATCTGGGTGAGGGCCGAAACCACCATCGGCCCGCGCCAGACGATGGGCGTGTCCTCCTCCACCAGGAAGCCCATGGACATGGCCTCCAGACCGTACGCCCGCATGGGGCGCAGCCGGCCGGGTCCGGCCAGCTCCGGCTTGCCGGTGAGGCCCAGCAGGCGCGGCTGCGAGGGGCCGTAGATGTCTGCATCGAGGATGCCGGCCTTGAGACCGGTGGCCTGCAGGCCCAGCGCCAGGTTCACCGCCACGGTCGACTTGCCGACGCCGCCCTTGCCGGAGGCCACGGCGATCATGTGCTTGATGCCGGCGATCTGGAGGGTGCGTGGCCGCCCGCCCGGAGCCGCACCAGGAGCCGCACCCGGGGGCGGGCCGGCCTGAGCAGCAGGCCCGGCAGCAGCCCCCACCCCGGTCCGCGCGCGCGCCTGCTGCACCCTGGCGCTCTCGGGGGCCTGCCTGGCGCCCGGAGCCCTCGCTCCGCCATTGCCTCCGCCGGACCGCTCGGCGGTCAGCACCGCCGCGACGCCGGTGACGCCGTCCATCTCGCGTACCACCTTGTCGGCCGCCTGCCGCAGGCCTTCCAGCTCGGCGGCCCGATGCACCGGCACGGTGATGGAGAACGACACCCGCCCGTCCTTGACGAGGACCTCCGACACCAGCCCAAGGTCGACAATATTGCCCTCGAGATCCGGCCCCTTCACCCGGCGCAGCCGTTCGAGAATCGTCTCTTTGCTCAGGCTCATGGCATCAGGTTCAGGTGCTAGGAACCAAGTTTCAGGTGTTAGGGATCAGGTTTCAGGGGGGTTTGGCTTCAGTGGCGATCCTACCCCCGATCCCTGATCCCTGGAACCTGAAACCTAAAGTGTGTGCTTGCGCTGCTGCACAATCATGTAGTTGTCATAGGTGCTGTCGGCCAGCTGCATCCAGAGGTACTGGTCGAGCCGGAAGGCCTTGAGGGAGTCCCAGATCTTCTTGAAGTCCTCGTTCTTGCCGCTGATCTCGGCATAGACCTGGTGCGCCGCCCGGAAGCACACGTCCATGGTCGCCTCCGAGAAGGGTCGCAGCTGGGTGCCGGCGGCGACCAGCCGCTTCAAGGCCTGCGGGTTCTGTGCGTCGTAGCGGCCGATCACAAAGGCGCCGGCCTCGGTTGCGGCAGCCGCCAGGATCGACTGGTAGGTGCCTGGCAGCGCATCCCACTTGGCCTTGTTGACCTGAACGTGCAGCATGGCGCCGCCCTCCCACCACCCGGGGTAGTAGTAGTACTTGGCCACCTTCTGCAGCCCGAGCTTCTCGTCGTCGTAAGGCCCCACCCATTCCGCCGCATCGATGGTGCCCTTCTCGAAGGCCGGTAGAATCTCTCCGCCGAGAAGCTGAAAGGGCACGACGCCCAGCCTCTGCATGACGGTGCCGGCAAAGCCGCCGATGCGCATCCTGACGCCGCTGAGGTCCTCGGCAGAGACGATCTCCTTGCGGAACCACCCGCCCATCTGCGCCATGGTGTTGCCGGCCAACAGCCCGTAGATGTTCTGCTTCTCGTAGAAGGCGTTGATGAGCCGCTCGCCGCCACCCTCGCGCCACCACGCGCTCTGCATGCGGCCGTTGAGCCCAAACGGCACTGCACCGGCCAGCGCGAACGTCGGGTCCTTGGCCCACATGTAGTAGGGCGCTGTGTGGCACAAATCGACGGTGCCGGCCGAGACCGCCTCGGTGACCTGCAGGCCGCTTACGCCGTGGATGGCGCCGGCGGGGAAGCACTCGATCTGGAACTTGTCGTCGGTGGCGTCGGCCACGAACGCGGCGAACCGCTCCGCGCCGCCGTAGAGGGTGTCGAGCGACTTCGGCCAGCTGGTGGCCAGCCGCCACTTCAGGGCCGGGGCCGACTGCGCGATCGCCGGCACGGCCAAGGCCGCCGCGGCGCCGACGGCGCCCCCGCTCTGCAGCAACGTGCGGCGTGAGATGCGAGGCATGCTGGCACTTCCCTATAATCAATCTTGGACTGCATGCAATCCATTAACGTCTGGCGGCGGCCATAGCATCCGCCGGGCCTCGGGTCGGAGCCCCCGGTCCCCGGCACTTCCCCGATTGAAAGGCCGTTTGTCGGCCATGCCGCGCGGATCGTTGACGAATCAAATTCCGCGTGCGCTCGCCACTGGGCAAGGAGGGTCGCTCGCTCTTGGTGAACGCTCAACATGCGGCTATTTGTTGGCACCGTCGCCCGCTGACGATCGCCCGAGGGCCACGAGCGACCGCCTCGCGGTGAAGCGGCGTAAGCTGCAGCATGGAGCCGCCTCCAGAGCACCGCCCGGCGACGGAACCCTGCGCGCCGGCGGCCATGCGGCGGACAACACCCCCTCGCAGGGCGCAACATTCTTGAGCGCGGCGGCATTCCGGGCCTACAGTTGGGCAACCTGGAGTCGCCGCAACGGTGCGCACGTGGGCGCGAAAGAGGAGCTTCGACGCATCGCCTTCTGGGCCGGCGCGTTGACCGAGCCGGAGGCGGCGCGTGCCCTGGCGGGCATTGCGGAACGCCGGTTCGCCGGCGGCGCCTATATCTGCCATCGCGGCGACCGGCTCGATTCCTGGACCGGCGTGGTGTCGGGGCTGATCAAGATCAGCGCTATCTCGAGGAACGGCAAGCCGATGACGTTTGCGGGCGTCGGGGCCGGCGGCTGGTTCGGCGAAGGCACCGTGATCAAGCACGAAGCCCGCAAATACGACGTCGTGGCACTGCGCGACACCCGCTTGGCGCTGCTGAACCGCACCACGTTCATGTGGCTGTTCGAGACCAGTGTCGGATTCAACCGCTTCCTCGTACACCAGCTCAACGAGCGCATGGGCCAGTTCATCGCCACCATCGAGCACGATCGCATCCACGACCCTCTTGCCCGAGTTGCACGCAATCTGGCCTGGCTGTTCAATCCGGTGCTCTATCCGCAGGTCGGCAGCCATATTGAAATAACCCAGGAGGAGCTCGCCCTCCTGGCCGGCGTATCGCGGCAGGTTGCCAACAAGGCGCTGCAGGCCTTGGCAGAGGCAGGGCTGGTGCGGTTGGAGTGGGGCGGGATCACTGTCGTCGATCTCGACGCCCTCGTCAGCTACGGCGGATGAGCACCGGGCCGCAGCGGGTCCATTCGACTAAAGCAGTAAGTGCCGCGGCGGGTTCACTGGCCTAAAGCAGTAAGTATAGCAAGCATCCAAGGCAATGTCTGTCAAGGCATAGGTTGAGACTGCTCGCCTTTTTAGAGATATTGGGATCTGTTGTAGTGGTGGTAGCGGCACTCGGCGCGAACAACGCGCGATCAACGCGCAGGCGCCGAACAGTCGCCGAGCCGTGCCCGTGAGGGCCCGCAGCCACAGCGACCAAGGGAGGAGAATGCCTCGTGAGCCACGCGAGCGCCGCGCGTCTCGATACCGTCCCGAAGTTGCTCCTGCGCAACGCGGAGCAGTTTCGAGCGCGGCCGGCTTTACGGCACAAGGACCTGGGGATCTGGCAAACCCGGACCTGGGAGGCGGTGCGCGACGAGGTGCGCGCCTTCGCCGTCGGCCTGCGGAAGCTGGGGTTGGAGCGCGGCGACGCGGTCGCCGTCATCGGCGACAACCGACCGCGCCTCTACGCCACCTTTGCTGCCGTGCAGAGCATCGGCGGCATCGCGGTGCCGATCTACCAGGACTCGGTGGCCGACGAGATGGCCTACGTCCTCGACCACGCGGAGGTCAAATTCGCGGTGGTGCAGAACCAGGAGCAGGTAGACAAGCTCATCTCCATCGCCGAGCGGATACCGCGCCTGCGCACGGTGGTCTACGAGGAGGAGCGGGGGCTCTCCGGCTACGATCACACCCGCCTCCACTCCTTCGAGTACGTCGAGGAGTTGGGCCGGCGCGAGATGCGTGAGAACGCCGGCGCGGCCGGCTGGTGGCTCGACGAGATCGCCAGGGGCCAGGGCTCGGACGTGAGCGTGATGCTTTATACGTCCGGCACCACCGGCCGCCCCAAGGGCGTGGTGCTGACCCACGACAACATCGTGCTCTCCGCCCAGAACGGCAACAAGTTCGACAACTTCACCTGCAGGGACACGCTGCTCGCCTACCTGCCGATGGCCTGGGTGGGCGACCACATCTTCTCCTACGGCCAGGCCTTTGCGGGGGGGATGTGCGTGGCCTGCCCCGAGAGCCCCGAGACCATCATCGAGGACCGCCGGGAGATCGCACCCACCTACTTCTTCGCCCCGCCGCGCGTGTACGAGAACCTGCTCACCCAGATCATGGTGCGCATGGAGGACGCGGGACGGCTCAAAAAACGCATGTTCCACTACTTCCTGGGCGTTGCGCGACGCTCAGGCGAGAAGATCCTCGACGGCAAGCCGGTGGGCCTCAAGGAGCGGCTGCTCTACTGGCTCGGCGACATCTGCGTCTATGCCCCCCTGCGCAACCGCACGGGCTTCTCCAGGATCCGTGTCGCCTACACCGCCGGCGAGGCCATCGGGCCGGAGCTGTTCCGGTTCTACCGGTCGCTCGGCATGAACCTAAAGCAGCTCTACGGACAGACCGAGGCCAGCGTCTACGTCACGCTGCAACCGGATGGAGAGGTCTATCCCGATACGGTCGGCAAGCCGGGGCCGGACGTTGAGATCGCCATCGCCGGCAACGGCGAGGTGCTCTACCGCAGCCCCGGCGTGTTCCTGGAGTACTACAAGAACGACGAGGCGACGCGCGCCACCAAGACCCCCGACGGCTGGGTGCACACCGGCGACGCGGGTTTCCTCGACCAGCGCGGGCATCTGAGAATCATCGACCGCGCCAAGGACGTGGGCCGGCTGAATAGCGGCGCTCTGTTCGCGCCCAAGTATCTCGAGAACAAGCTGAAGTTCTATCCCGAAGTGCGGGAGGCGGTGGCCTTCGGCCAGGGGCGCGACTACGTCACGATGTTTGTCAATATCGACCAGGTCTCGGTGGGCAGCTGGGCGGAGCGCAACAACGTCGCCTACGCCAGCTACCAGGAGCTGGCCGCGCATCCGCAAGTCTACGACATGGTGCTAAAGCGCCTCGTCGAGGTGAACCGCCAGCTCGCCGAGGAGGCGCAGATGGCGGCCTCCCAGATCCGGCGCTTTCTCATCCTGCACAAGGAGCTCGATGCCGACGACGGCGAGATGACGCGGACTCAGAAGGTGCGCCGCTCCACGGTGGCCGAGCGCTACGCGCCCCTGATCGAGGCGCTCTACGACGGCTCCACGCGCTGCCACATCTCCACCGCGGTCACCTTCGAGGACGGCCGCACGGGTGTGGTGGAGGGTGATCTCACCATCGTCGACGTGCCGACCTACGAGGCGAGGGCGGCCGAGCCGCTGCGGGAGGCTGCCGAGTGAAGGCCGATGTGAAGCCCAAGCCGGTCATCTCCGGCGAGGTCGAGACCGGCAGCGTCCTGCTGGCGGTCGAGAACGTGTCGCTGTCGTTCGGCGGGGTGAAGGCCATCCGCGGCGTGTCGTTCGACATCAGGAAGGGCGAGATCCGCGCCATTATCGGCCCCAACGGCGCGGGGAAGACGTCGATGCTCAACGTCATCAACGGCTTCTACTACCCCCAGGAAGGCACCATCACCTACAAGGGTAAGGGCCGCCACGAGATGCGGCCCTACCTCGCCGCCAAAGGCGGGATCGCCCGCACCTTCCAGAACGTCGCCCTCTTCAAGGGCATGTCCACCCTCGACAACATCATGACGGGGCGCACCCTCAAGATGCGCCGCGGGCTCCTGGCGCACACCCTCCACTACGGCCCCGCCAGGTGGGAGGAGGTCCGCCACCGCGAGACGGTGGAGCGCATCGTCGACTTCCTGGAGATCGCACATATCCGCAAGACGCCCGTCGGCAAGCTGCCCTACGGCCTGCAGAAGCGCGTGGAGCTGGGCCGCGCGCTGGCCATGGAGCCGGAGCTTTTGCTGCTCGACGAGCCGATGGCCGGCATGAACCTGGAGGAGAAGCAGGACATGTGCCGCTTCATCCTGACGGTGAAGGACACCTTCGATACCACCATCGCCCTCATCGAGCACGACATGGGCGTGGTGATGGACCTGTCGGACCGGGTGGTGGTGCTCGACCATGGCCAAATGATCGCGGACGGGACTCCGGCCGAGGTCCAGGGCAACCAGGACGTGATCGACGCCTACCTGGGCGTGGCGCATTAGAGGTGGCCCCGTGATCGCATTCGGCCAGTTCATGGAGGTGCTGCTCGGCGGGCTGCTGGCTGGCGTGCTCTACTCTCTCGTCGCGCTCGGCTTCGTGCTGATCTTCAAGGCGTCCGGCGTGTTCAACTTCGCCCAGGGCGCCATGGTGCTGCTTGCGGGCCTCGCCCTGGTGCGCTCTCTCGACTTCCTCGCCGCACGCGGCGTACCCACGTGGGGCGCGATCGTGCTGGGGCTCCTGTTTGCCGCGGCGGTGATGGCCATCACGGCCTGGCTGATCGAGCGCTTCGTGCTGGGGCCGCTCGTCAACCAGGACGGTCTCACGCTGTTCATGGCCACCATCGGTGCGACCTTCATCATCGAGGGCGCCTCGCAGATGATCTTCGGCTCGGACGTGTATCCGCTGCGCCTGTTCC
>DATMZP010000075.1:0-3839 GCA_035573595.1 Hyphomicrobiaceae bacterium | reverse complement strand
ACGCCGGCGCGCAGATGGTCCGCGAGGTCGCATCGAAGACCTCCGACATCGCCGGCGACGGCACCACCACGGCGACGATCCTGGCCCAGGCCATCTATCGCGAGGGCAGCCGCAACGTCACGGCCGGCGCCAACCCGATGGAGCTGAAGCGCGGCATCGAGCGCGCCGTCCTGGCCGTCACCGAGGAGCTGAAGAAGCTCAGCAAGCCCGTCAAGGGCAAGATGATCGCCCAGGTCGGCACCATTTCCGCCAACGGCGATAAGGAGGTGGGCCGGCTCATCGCCGAGGCCATGAAGAAGGTCGGCAACGAGGGCGTCATCACGGTCGAGGAGGCCAAGAGCCTGGAGACCGAGCTCGACGTGGTCGAGGGCATGCAGTTCGACCGCGGCTACATCTCGCCCTACTTCGTCACCAACGCCGAGAAGATGCTGGTTGAGCTTGAGAGCCCCTACATCCTCATCAACGAGAAGAAGGTTTCCACCCTGCAGCCGCTGCTGCCGCTGCTGGAGGCCGTGGTGCAGACCGGCAAGCCGCTGCTCATCATCGCCGAGGACGTGGAGGGGGAGGCGCTCGCCACGCTGGTGGTCAACAAGCTGCGCGGCGGGCTGAAGGTCGCCGCCGTCAAGGCACCCGGCTTCGGCGACCGCCGCAAGGCCATGCTGGAGGACATCGCCATCCTCACCGGCGGGCAGATGATCAGCGAGGACCTGGGCGTCAAGCTGGAGAGCGTGACGCTGAAAATGCTGGGCCAGGCCAAGAAGGTGACGATCGACAAGGAGAACACCACCCTTGTCGACGGCGCCGGCAAGAAGGCCGACATCGAGGGCCGCGTGAAGCAGATCAAGGCGCAGATCGAGGAGACCACCTCCGACTACGACCGCGAGAAGCTGCAGGAGCGGCAGGCCAAGCTCGCCGGCGGCGTCGCCGTGATCAAGGTTGGCGGCGCCACCGAGATGGAGGTGAAGGAGCGCAAGGACCGCGTGGAGGACGCGCTGCACGCCACCCGCGCTGCCGTGGAGGAGGGCATCGTGCCAGGCGGCGGCGTGGCGCTCCTGCGCGCCTCCAAGGGGCTGGAGAGCCTGCGCGGCAGCAACGAGGACCAGAAGGTGGGCATCGGCATCGTGCGCCGGGCGCTGCAGGTGCCGGCGCGCCAGATCGTGAAGAACGCAGGCGAGGACGGCTCCGTGGTGGTCGGCAAGATCCTCGATAGTGGGAAGTACACGTTCGGCTACAACGCCCAGACCGGGGAGTACGGCGATCTTGTCGCCCAGGGCGTGATCGATCCGACCAAGGTGGTACGCACCGCCCTGCAGGACGCCGCCTCCATCGCCGGCCTGCTGATCACGACCGAGGCGATGGTTGTGGAGCGCCCGAAGGATGCGCCGCCGCCGATGCCCGGCGGCGGAATGGGCGGCATGGGCGGGATGGGCGGCATGGACTTCTGAGAAGGTGTCAGACCCTCCGGGTCTGACACCATTGCACTGCTCGACGTTGGAGCTATGGTGTCAGACCCGGAGGGTCTGACACCTGCGCCATGACCGACATCGCCACCCGCGTCTACAATCACACCTGGAAGATCGATCCGATCGTGCGCTCGGTGCTCGATACGGATTTCTACAAGCTGCTGATGGCGCAGACGATCTTCCGGCGCCACAAGGATGCTCGGGTCACTTTCGGCATCCTTAACCGCACCCGGTCGGTGAAGCTCGCCAGGCTGGTCGATGTCGGGGAGCTGAAGGAGCAGCTCGACCACATCCGTACGCTGTCGCTGTCACGCGGAGAGTCGACCTGGCTGCGCGGCAACTCCTTCTACGGCAAGCGGCCCATGTTCTCGCCCGACTTCATCCAGTGGCTGGAGGCCTTCCGCTTTCCCGCCTATCACCTGGAGCGCACGGGCGACCAGTACGAGCTGACCTTCGAGGGGCCGTGGATCGAGACCACCATGTGGGAGATTCCGGCGCTGGCCGTGCTGATGGAGCTGCACTCGCGCGCGGTCACCAAGGGGATGGCCAAGTTCGAGCTGCAGGTGCTCTACGCCCGCGCCATGACGCGCGTGTGGGAGAAGATCGGTCGGCTGAGGGGGTTGCCGGATCTCAGCATCGCCGACTTCGGCACCCGCCGGCGCCATGGCTTCCTGTGGCAGGACTGGTGCGTGCAGGCGATGATGGAGGGCCTGGGGCCGGCGTTCCTCGGCACCTCCAACTGCCTGATCGCCATGCGGCGCGAGGTGGAGGCGATCGGCACCAACGCCCACGAGCTGCCGATGGTCTACTGCGCGCTGGCTCGCAACGACAAGGAGCTGGCCGAGGCCCCCTACAAGGTGCTGGCCGACTGGCAGGAGGACTACGACGGCAACCTGCGCGTCATGCTGCCCGATACCTACGGCTCGCACGGCTTCCTGGAGCGGGCGCCCGACTGGGTGGCGCAGTGGACCGGCGTGCGCGTGGATTCGGGCGACCCTATCGAAGGCGGCGAGATCGCCATCGACTGGTGGTGGCGGCGCGGTCAGGACCCGCATGTGAAGCTCGCCATCTTCTCGGACGGCCTCGACGTGGAGGAGATCGAGCGCATTCACCGCCATTTCCACGGCCGCATGCGGCTCGGCTACGGCTGGGGCACGCTGCTCACCAACGACTTCCGCGATTTCGGCCCCAACGGCGGGCTCGACCCGTTCTCCATCGTCTGCAAGGTGATCTCCGCCGACGGCCGCGCCGCCGTGAAGCTCTCCGACAACCCCATGAAGGCCACCGGACCGGCCGCCGAGATCGAGCGCTACCGTCGCGTCTTCCAGGTCGGCGTGCAGCCGAGCCTGCCCGTGGCAGTGTAGGGCAGCGCGTCATCCACGAAGCCACCCGTCATCCCGGTCGAAGCGACGCGAGCTGCAGGCGAGTGTCGCTCGAACCGGGATCTGGCGAAGGAAAGGCGCGGCTCGCTCAGGGAGGTCCCGGATAGTCTCGCCCCTGCGGGGCTCGACTTCCGGGATGACGGGTGGGGACGGCCTATTCTCGCCCCGCCAGCTCCGCCAGCTTCTGCCGCAGTGCCGCCTCGTTCGCTGCAAAATCTCTGGCGATCCACCACGTCTCCAGCTCGCGGAGGATCTCCCCCACGCGCCGACCGGCGGGGACGCCCTGGGCCAGCACGTCGGTGCCGGTGAGAGGGAAGCGCGGCGGTTGCCAGCGGTCGGGGAGCCTGAAGCGGCCGCGCCAGGCTTGGCTGTCGGGCGGAGCGCCGGACCGGGTCCAGTCGAGGAGGACGCGCTCGCGGTAAGCGGCGACGCCGTGGCGGTAGAGCCAGGCCCTGGCGTGCGCCTCCGCGCCCGGCGGGCCAAGGTTTGCCGTGGAAGAGTGGGCGCCGCGTCCGGCGACACGCGCGAGCTTGGCGGCCTGCTCGTTGGAGAGGCGCAGCCGGTCGCGCAGGCGCTCGGCGTCCTCGGGGATCTCCGCTGCCAGTGCGGCGAGCCGCAGCACCGGGTCGGGGGCGAGGCGTAGCGCCGCCTCGATGGCGGCGAGACGGGCGAGCAGCGTCGGCCGCGGCGCGGCGCCCAGCACGGCGGGGAGCAAGCCGTAGTCCTGCATCAGCTTCGCGACCTCGGCCCCGCGCGGCGCCGCCAGGAGGCGCAGCAGCTCCACCCGCACCCGCTCGGCGGAGAGAATGGCGAGCCCGGCGCGCTCGCGCACGCAGGCGGCAAGGCCCTCGGCGTCGGCGGGACCCGCGGCGAAATCCGCGGTGAGGCGGAAGAAGCGCAGGATGCGCAGGTAGTCCTCGCGGATGCGCTCGCGGGCGTCGCCGATGAAGCGCACCCGGCGCGCCACCAGATCGGGGTAGCCGCCGAGCGGGTC
>DATMZP010000074.1:0-4088 GCA_035573595.1 Hyphomicrobiaceae bacterium | reverse complement strand
GGTGGTGCGCCACCACCAGCGCCCAGGAGGCAAGCGACATCAGCTCCCAGCTCAGCAGGAAGCTGAAGGCATCGGCGGCCAGGACGACCAGGCTCATGCCGGCGAGGAACACCGGATAGAACGGCAGCACGCGCCCCGGCGTGGGCTCGTGGCGGCCGTAGCCGACAGCGAACAGGCTGGCCGCGGCGCCGCCGAGGTTCGCCAGCACCAGAAAGAAGGCCGACAGCGCATCGATACGGAAGTGGGCGCCGGTCCACGGCAGGCCGATGGGCAGTTGCACCGACTGGGGGGCATCCGAGACGAAGAGGAGGTGCCACCCGGCGGCGCCCAGAACGGCGAGGCAGGCGCCGAGACAGAGGCTGTAGACGAGGCGTGAGGCAACGCCTGCCCGCTGCAGGAGCGTGCCCAGAATGGCCGCTCCCAGCAGGACGGCCACGCCCCACAGCGCCATCCCCACCTGCATTACAGCCCACCCGTCTTCACGCGCCTCCGCCACCCCGGCGGCCGCGCGGGTTCCCCGTTCGAAAGCCGCGCCCAGCGTCATTTCACGGCGTCACGGCGCTCCACTGTCCGCCCCTTCTTGGAGCGGTACGGCGTCGCCGCGCTGGCGCGCACTGCGGGGGCCGCCGGCTCCCGCAGGCGAACCCCGCGCCCGCCGCCCTCGCTCCTGGCGTTGTCGCCCAGCAGCTCGATGCCGGCCGCGTTCAGCGCCTCGACCACCTTGATGAGCGTGTCGATGACGCCGCGCACGTTGCCCTGGCTTGCCTCCATCCGCTGGATGGTGGGCAGCGACACGCCCGCCATGCCGGCCAGCGTCTGCTGGTCGATGCCGAGAAGTGCGCGGGCAGCCCGCAATTGTGCAGCGGTGATCATCGTTTTTCCGGGGTGAACCACAACAGCTCTTGTACCGCAGGTCAAGAGTGATGTCTGGAGCATCAGCGCTGCGGGCTGGCGCATGGATTGCGGGAGATGCCAGACCCCCCGGGTCCGGCACTGCAGCTCAAGGCTCGGTTGAGAGAAGGTATCAGAGCCGGAAGGCCGCAGAGGGCCCTGCCGCCGGCAGACCCACCGACAGATCCGTCAGAGATCGGCGGCGGGCGCGAGGGTGCCGAAGAGGCGTGCGCGCAGGTCGCAGGCGACAAGGCGCATCTCAGCCTCGGGAGCGGCGTCGAGGTGGACGTGGACCTCGTTGGCACCGGCCTGGGCGCCCTTCTGGCGCACCTCGGCGAGGTTGAGGGTGGGTGCGTCGCTCCGGCCAAAGCCGACGCGCAGCGCGTGGCACCGCCCCTGAGCGTCGCGCCGGACCAGGACATAGGTGGCCCTGGGAAGCGGCGGACATTCGATCAGGCTGAAGACGTGGTGGGCGTAGTCGCGGCCCGACGCTCCCTGCCACGCATGCCAGCGCGCCGACGCCCGCTCAAGGCGGCGCCCCACGGCCGGAGCGACAGGCTGGCGGCCAAGATTGACGACGCGGGCGGCCATGAGCGGCGGGATACAGGGCTCGGTTGGCGGGACTCTGCTGAACAAGGATGGATACCCGATCTTTTCAGCCGAAATGTGGCTGGGCCTCAGGCTTGCGGCGCGGTTGCCCGGCCTCCCCGTCGAGCTTCCGCCTGAGCTTGTGCGGCGCCTTGGCGCCAATCGCCCCAGGTGGCACGGAGCAACCGGCGCACGCTCGATAGCCGAACGCACCGGCGAAACCTCCTCGTTCCTTCCGGTAACCTTACTCTGCCCGGGCGCCGGCACGGCGACACGCGACACACGTGTGCCGCAATCGCCATTCCAGCTCACCCGCATCTCGAGTAGCCGCATGTGTCGCAGACCCAGCACCCCTCGCGACGGTGGAGCGAGCGCGAGCTGCAGCGCGGGCAGATGCGCCCACCGGCGATGGTCTGCCGCCCCGCCCCGCCTTCTGCGAGAGGTGGCGCGACGCCGCTGCCGGAGAGGGCGACCGGTTCCGCCTCCGCCGAAGCATCGCGCTGGGCATCGCGCGCGGCAGGGCCCGGGAGGAAGCCGATGCGGACCATGTGGCCCTCGATCACCTCGCCGATGGCGGCGATCAGGCTTGGCACGTAGCGCCCGCCCATCCACTGGCCACCCTGCGGGTCGAAGATCGCCTTCAGCTCCTCGACCACGAACGTCACGTCGCCGCCGCGGCGGAAGATGGCGCTGATCATGCGGGTAAGCGCCACCGTCCAGGCGTAGTGCTCCAGGTTCTTGGTGTTGATGAACACCTCGAACGGCCGGCGCCGTGCCGAAGGCGTGCCCCCGGCGTGACCGTCGCGCTCGATGTCGTTGATGGTGATGTAGAGAGCGTGGTCGCTCCCCGGCCAGCGCAGCTTGTAGGTGGCGCCTTCCAGCACGGCCGCCCGCTCCAGGGGCTTGGAGATGTAGACCACGTCGCCCTGGCGATCCGGCAGACCCAGCCCCTGCGGCAGCCACGGCTCGGGCCCGGTCGCGGGCTGGGGGGAGGGGGCGCCCGACGGGAGCGGGCCCGCGGCCGTTGTCGCCGGCCCGATCGGCGCTGTCTCGATCTCGGCCGCCTGGGTCACGCCCGGTTGAGCCGCCGGAGGTCGGGCCTCTGACGGCGTGCCGGCCGCGGAGCGGCTCAGCACGGCGCCGGTGATGGCGTTCGGCCGATAGGTGGTGCAGCCCTTGAGCCCCAGGTCGTAGGCCTCCAGGTAGATGTTCTTGAAGGCCTCGAAGCCCAGGTCCGCGGGGCAGTTGATGGTTTTGGAGATGGAGCTGTCCACGTGCGCCTGCACCGCGGCCTGCATCTTGAGGTGCTCGCCGGGCGTGAGCTCCTCGGCGGTAACGAAGGCATCGCCGAGAGGAGCAGCAGGGCCGAACTTCTCCCGGTAGAGGGCGTGGGCATAATCCTCCACCGGCTCGATGCGGGTGCTGCCATCCCGCTCCAGCACGCGGCGCTCGTAGCGGAAGTCGAACACCGGCTCGATGCCGCTCGACACGTTGCCGGCAAGCAGCGAGATGGTGCCGGTGGGGGCGATGGAGGTGAGAAGCCCGTTGCGGATGCCATGCTGGGCAATGGCGGCGAGCACCTCCTCCGGCAGGCGCCGCACGTTCGGGGCGGCCAGGAAGCGCTCGGCGTCGTAGAGCGGGAAGGCGCCCTTCTCGGCTGCCAGCCCGGCACTGGCGAGGTAGGCGGCGCGCTCGATCGTGGCCATCCAGCGCCGGGCGAGCGCCGCTGCCTCGGGCGTGCCGTAGCGCACGCCGCACAGGATCAGGGCGTCGGCGAGCCCCGTCACGCCAAGCCCGATGCGCCGCTTGGCCTTGGCCTCCCGCCGCTGCTCGTCGAGCGGGTAGTTGGAGACGTCGATGGCATTGTCGAGAAAGCGCACCGCCGTCGCCGCAAGCGCCTCCAGCCGCGCCTCGTCGAGCCGCGCCTCGGAGGTGAACGGCGCTTCGATCAGCCGGGCGAGGTTGATGGAGCCGAGCAGGCAGGCCCCGTACGGAGGAAGCGGCTGCTCGCCGCAGGGATTCGTGGCACTGATCGTCTCGCAATAGGCGAGGTTGTTCTCGGCGTTGATCCGGTCGATGAACACCACGCCGGGCTCGGCGTAGTCGTAGGTGGCGCACATGATGCGGTCCCACAGGGACCGCGCGTCCACGGTGCGCCAGACCTTGCCTTCGAACACCAGATCCCAGGGCGCGCCGTCGCGGACCGCCCGGATGAAGGCGTCCGTCACCAGCACCGACAGGTTGAAGTTGCGCAGCCGCGCCGGATCGGCCTTGGCATCGACGAACGCCTCGATGTCGGGGTGGTCGCACCTGAGCGTGGCCATCATGGCGCCGCGCCGGGCGCCGGCCGACATGATGGTGCGGCACATCGAATCCCACACGTCCATAAAGGAGAGCGGTCCCGAGGCATCGGCACCGACGCCCCTCACCAGCGCGCCTTTGGGCCGCAGCGTCGAGAAATCGTAACCGATGCCGCCGCCCTGCTGCATGGTGAGTGCGGCTTCGCGCAAATGTTCGAAGATGGAGGAGAGATCGTCGCCGATGCTTCCCATGACGAAGCAATTGAACAGCGTCACCTGACGCTGCGTCCCGGCACCGGCCAGAATCCG
>DATMZP010000073.1:0-5154 GCA_035573595.1 Hyphomicrobiaceae bacterium | reverse complement strand
CCTGTCGCAGGGAGCCGTGGGCATTCTGCTCCTGCTGCCCGCGCTTGCGCTCTTGGCGGGGCTGACGCTCTATCCGATGCTCTACGGCATATGGCTCAGCCTCCACCACAAGCACTCGTTCTTTCCCCAGCAGAGCTGGGCAGGCCTGGAGAACTACTGGTTCCTTCTCGACGACGCCGAGTTCCGCGAGAGCGTGTGGCGCGGCGTCGTCTATTCCGTCTCGACGATCGTTCTGCAGATCGTCCTCGGCGTGGCGGCGGCGCTGGCGCTCAACCAAAGCTTTCCGGGCCGCAGCCTGGTGCGCGGCATCGTCCTGTTCCCCTACATGATCCCGACGGTCGTGGCGGTGATCCTGTGGAAGTGGCTGCTCAACAACCAGTTCGGCCTCATCAACTACGGGCTGGTGGCGCTCGGCCTCATCGACGCGCCCATCAACTGGATGGGGCGGGCCTACATCATGGCCTCGCTGATCCTGATCTCGGTGTGGCAGTTCTTCCCGTTCGTGCTGCTTGCCGTGCTCGCACGCCTGCAAACCATACCGAACGAGCTGTACGAGGCGGCGCGGGTCGACGGGGCGGGCGCCTTCAGCCGCTTTCTCCACATTACGCTGCCGCAGCTCGCCTCGGTGCTCTTCATCGTCCTGCTGCTGCGCACGATCTGGATGTTCACCAAGTTCGACACCGTTTGGCTGATGACCCAGGGCGGGGGTGCGGAGAAATACATCCGCACCTTGCCGGTCTATGCCTATCTGCGCACGTTCCACTATTACGAGGCCGGCACGGGAGCGGCGGCGTCCGTGGTCATGTTCCTCCTGCTCGTCGTCTTCGCCGCCGTCTATTTCGCGATCTTCAGGCGGGAGGAGCGGCTATGAGCGGCGGCACCGTGCGCGTCGCCCTCAGGCGCCTCTCGCTCGGGCTTGCCATCCTCGTCCTGCTCGCCTTCACGGCCTTCCCATTCGCGTGGATGGCGGCCACGGCGTTCAAGCCTTCACAGGAGCTGCTCTATTGGCCGCCGCGTTTCCTTCCCGAGGAGGCGACGCTCGCCAACATCGTGCGCCTGCTCGAGCAGACGCGCTTTCTCGTCTACTTCCGCAACAGCGTCTATGTGGCGTCCGCCACGGTGCTGCTGACGCTCGCGGTGGTCACGCCGGGCGCCTACAGCCTCACGCGCTTCCGCTTCCGGGGCCGCGAGACGATCGCCGCGACCATCCTGTTCACGTACATGTTCGCGCCGATCATGATCATCATCCCGTTCTATGTGATGATCCGCCATCTCGGGCTCGCCAACACGCATCTCGCGCTCATCCTTGCCTACACCGCACTCAGCGTGCCGTTCGCGCTGTGGATGCTGCGCACTTTTTTCCAAGCCATCCCGCTCGATCTGGAGGAGGCCGCCCTTACCGACGGTGCCGGCCGATGGCGCGCCGTCGTCTACGTGATACTGCCGATGGCGCTACCCGGCATCATCGCCACCGGCATCTTCACCTTCATCCTGGCGTGGAACGACTACATCTTCGTGCGCATCCTGATCACGTCGGACGAGTTGAAGACGCTTCCGGTCGGCATCGCCGATCTCTACAGCTCGAGCGTCGTCGACTGGGGCATGATCATGTCGAGCGGAATGCTCGTGGTCGTGCCCGTGGTGATCGTGTTCTCCTACATTCAGAAGTTTCTCATCGCCAGCTGGGGCAGTGGCGGCGTCAAGGGGTAGGGGAGGGCAGGCGGGATGGCCGAGATCCGGCTGGAGAAGCTCACCAAGCGCTTCGGCGGCACCGAGGTGATCCACGGTATCGACCTCACCGTCGAGGACGGCGAGCTCGCCGTGCTCGTGGGGCCCTCGGGCTGCGGCAAGACGACAACGCTGAGAATGATCGCGGGACTGGAAACCGTGAGCGGCGGCGCCATTCTCTTCGACGGCGCGCCGGTGGCTCATCTCGAACCCAAGGACCGTGACATCGCCATGGTGTTCCAGTCCTATGCGCTCTATCCACACATGACCGTGCGCGGCAATCTCGCCTTCAGCCTGAAGATGAAGGGCGTACCGAGGGCGGAGCGCGAGGGGCTGGTGCGACGGGCGGCTGAGATGCTCGGCATCGACGGGCTCCTACACCGCAAGCCGCGTGAGCTTTCCGGCGGCCAGCGCCAGCGGGTGGCCATGGGCCGGGCGCTCGTCCGCGAGCCGAGGGCGTTCCTGCTCGACGAGCCGCTGAGCAATCTCGACGCCGCGCTCAGGGCGCAGATGCGCATCGAGCTGAAGCGGATCCACCAGCGCCTCAAGACCACGATCGTCTACGTTACCCACGATCAGATCGAGGCCATGACGCTCGCCGACCGGATCGTCGTCATGCGCGATGGCCGCATCGAGCAGGTCGGCGATCCCATGTCGGTCTACCAGGCGCCGGTCAACAAGTTCGTGGCGGGGTTCATCGGCTCCCCGAGGATGAACTTCATTCCGGCGCAACTCTTCGACGACCTAGGCACGTTGAAAGCCCGGCTGCCCAGCGGTGAGGCGCTGAGGCTGCCGGCGGACCGGGCGGCCGCCTACCGTTTGCTGATCGGCGTGCCGGTTGATCTGGGTATCCGCCCGGAGCATCTGACCGACCGGCCAGAGTTCACCGGTGGGCCCGCCGGAGACGACAGCCAGGTCTTCGAGGGTGTGGTCGATGTGGTCGAGCCCATGGGCGCCACCAGCCTCATCACCTTCACGCTTGCCGACGGCGTCTACAACGCCATCGGCGAGGCTGGGCTGGTACGCCGCCCCGGCGAGCGGTTGCGCCTGTCGGCACAGCTGCGCCATATGCACCTGATCGACAGCCGGACGGAGCAGGTGGTACCGGCGTCGCCGGACTCGGCGGCGCGGCACGAGCAACGACGGAAGGTCGCCATCTGATCTGCAAGGAGACGCAATTGGTCATCGATCATCGTACCTACACCATGCACCCCCTGAAGCTTGGAAGGTGGCTCGAACTCTACGAGACCTATGCGCTGCCCGTCCAGCTCCGGCATCTGGGCAATCTCCTCGGCTTCTTTCAGACCGAGATAGGCACTCTCAATCAGGTGGTGCACCTCTGGGGCTTCGACGATCTGGCGGACCGGACACGCCGTCGGGCTGCGATGGCGAAGGATCCCGACTGGGCGGAATTCCTGAGACGCAACGAGGAACTCGGCGCGCTGATGCACCAGGAGAGCAAGATCATTGTGCCGACCGGCTTCTCGCCCATCAGGTGACCGCGGACACCGTGCCCAGGCGCATGTAGGCGTCCGGGAGGACGCCCGGTTGATGACAACCGGGCCTCCCAATGTCTGGAATAAGACGACCCCTGCGGACGATGTCGGCGGCGACTGTCCCGAGCGCTGTATCGGAGAGGTCCTTTCAGAGACTGACAACGCTGCGGGCCATCAAGAGAGCGCATGCGCCAACAATCATGGCGCTCGCCGAGGTCCCATCCTCGGCTCGTCGCCGCCTTGCGGGCCGGCGCTGCAGCAGGGGTCCATGCGCAGCTTGGCGTAGGCGCCCATCAGCGCCTGGCTGAGCTCTCCGCCCCTGTCCATGTAGTCGACGAGGAGACCCGCGCTGCAGGCCCGCCATTCCGTCACCTCGGTGGGCGACAGATCGTAGACCTTCATACCCTTGCTGCGCGCAAGCTCGAGTGCCGACGCCTCGATGGCAGATGCCCGCTCGCGGGCATCGTGCTCAACCTTCCGCCCGGCTTGGACGAGGATGCTCTTTTGCGTGTCGCTGAGCGACTGCCAGGCCTTCTCGGCGATCACGACCAGGAATTCGAACGCGACATGGTCCGTTCGCGTTATCGCCGTTGCCGCCTTCCAAAGCTCCCGCGACTGAATGGCGGCCACGGTCATCATGGCCATGTCCAGCCTGTCCTCCGCGAGAGACGCTTGTACCTGGCTGTCGGTCTCGTACACGGGTAGGGCGCCACACTGCCGGGCAAAGCGCGCCGACGTCTCGCTGAACATGCGTATCCGCTTGCCCCTGATGCGGATCGGGTCTTTCACATCGCCGTCCTTGCTGTAGACGACCATGGTGCCGATCGTCTGCCACCACAGCACGCGCAGGCCCATGGTCTTGAGGATGGCCTCGTCGAGGTGCTGCCTGATCTCGCTGTCGGGGTTGGTCGCCGCCCGCACCAGGCCATCGAAATTGAACAGGAAGGGCTGCTCCATGAGGGCTGCGGGCGTGAACCGCCTGGCGAACTGGTTGAGCCCGATAACCCCCATCTCGAGCAGACCGTAGCGGAGCGCTTCGATCACCGTCTCCTCGGGGTACGGCCTGCCGCGGTCGAAGACCTGGACGGTGACGCCTCCATCGGTCTGCTTCTCGACAAGCTCCTTGAACGCCGCCAGGGGTGCGCCCGTGAACGGCTCGGTTACGGGCACCGGCACGGTCACCCTGAGCTTGACCGGCTCCGCTGCGCCGGCGCCGGAAGCGGCCAGCCCGCACGCAAGCGACGCCCACAACCACGCCCACCTCATCTCTTCCCTCCCGACAGAGCGGCCAGCGTTGGCCCCGCGCCTCCCGCGGCCGGATGGGAAACCTACCGCGCACCGACCTCTTGATCTACTCCCGACCTTCTCCCGCATAATCCGCTCGCGGATTCCTTCCGGCAGTGTGACCACAAGATCGCCATCAAGCACGGCAATCCTGACTGGCGTGAGCCGCATGTGCGGATTGCCCTGGTGCCGGCCAATGGCGACGTGAGCTCAGAGCCGAGCCAGGGGTACTGGTCCGGATGGTCCGGCCCCAGCACCTTTTCACGGATGGCGAGGCTGCGCTTGAGGAGCGGCCCGGCCCTCGGCATGGCGATTCTGCTCCTGGTATAGTGCGGCTAGGTGCTTGCCCCGTCTAAAGTGGTTCGTTGCATTCTGCCGAGAACACTGGTTCTTGCCCGATCTCGGCCGCGACAAAATTCCGGTGCGATTGTGCGGAACGCCGAAGCGTTCATAAAGCGACCGGCGGCGTGACAGCCTTCTCCCGTTTTCCTACGGCGAAATTGGGTCATCAGCACGCAAGCTCGGAGGCCGGTTGGGACGGTACAAGTGCTTCTGTAACCGGACGGAATCGCTGCAGCGCCGAAGACTTCTTTCCCGACCGCTCATCATTCTGTTCAGTCGAGTTTGATGCCAGAGCGCCTGATCA
>DATMZP010000072.1:0-2705 GCA_035573595.1 Hyphomicrobiaceae bacterium | reverse complement strand
ATCACCGGATACGGCGCCTCGTAGCTCCACGCCGCGTTCTCCGACACGCGGCCGTCCACCGCAAGCGTGAAATACGACGCGTCGCCCTTGTACGGGCAGTGGGTGGCGTGGGCGGTGCGCTGGAACAGGGCCATGTCGATGTCGGTGCGCGGGATGTACTGGACCGCCGGGTAGGTCGCCTCGCGCAGCGTCAGCGCGCGGCGCGTGTCGGCGACGACGCGACCGTTGAAGGTGACGCGCACGCGTTTCGGGTTCGGCGCGATGGTGATGGGATGATCGGGGCCGGGGATCTTCATGTCTTGGGGCATGACCTGCTCATATGCTGTTATGCTGTGGGAAGGTTGGCACTCCTGTCGGCACATGGTTTGACAGCCCGCCCGGGTCAACGGCTGCGCACCGAGGTTTGAAGCTGGGTCACACCGGCGGCCAGGGGCCTTTCCACAGGCTTCGCCCAAGCCATGTCAGCAGCCTGTCGCGGCCCTCCGCTTCCGGGTTGCCCGCCCCGGCTGCCCGCGCCATATATCCCCCATGCCCCGCTCCCCCAAGGACAGCACCCCACGTCCGCGCCCCTCGCGCGGCAAGTCGGGCAAGCCGCCGGCGCCGCCGCGCGAGGGCGTGAGCGGCACCCCGGAGACCAAGCACTCCGCCCGTGGCTTCGCTGAATCGCAGGCTCCGTTCCTGCCTGCGCCGGAGTCCGGGGCTGCCCCTCACCCTGGCCCTCTCCCCGCAGGCGGGGAGAGGGGATCCGGAGGCGACCCGAACGAGGCACGGCGATCCACACTCCCCGCGCTGCGCCAATCCGGCCCGCCGGCGCGCAACATCGACGACATGACGGCGTCGCTCAATGCGCTGCTGGCCAAGCCGCACGAGCGCAGCGAGCGGGCGCGCCAGGTGCTCCAGCAGCAGCCGATGCTGGCCGAGCACCCGCTCGTCTCCGGCAGCCTCCCCGCGTTCACGCCGCACCGGCCTCCGCGTCCCGAGAAGTCCGAGGGCGGCATCGCCTTCAAGATCGTCTCGGAGTTCGAGCCCAGGGGCGACCAGCCGACCGCCATCGACGAGCTGGTCTCGGGCGTCAACGCCCACGAGCGCAACCAGGTGCTGCTCGGCGTCACCGGCTCGGGCAAGACCTTCACCATGGCGCAGGTGATCGCGCGCACGCAGCGCCCGGCCCTCATCCTCGCCCCCAACAAGACGCTGGCAGCGCAGCTCTACGGCGAGTTCAAGAGCTTCTTCCCCGACAACGCGGTCGAGTATTTCGTCTCCTACTACGACTACTACCAGCCCGAAGCCTACGTGCCGCGCACCGACACCTACATTGAGAAGGAATCGTCGGTGAACGAGCAGATCGACCGCATGCGCCACGCCGCCACGCGCTCCCTCCTGGAGCGCGACGACGTGATCATCGTCGCCAGCGTGTCGTGCATCTACGGCATCGGCTCGGTCGAGACCTACACGGCCATGACCTTCACCGTGCAGGTGGGCGAGACCATCCCGCAGCGCCAGTTGCTGGCCGACCTGGTGGCGCTGCACTACCGCCGCAGCGACCAGAACTTCGTTCGCGGCACCTTCCGCGTGCGCGGCGACACCGTGGAGCTGTTCCCGGCCCACCTTGAGGACCGCGCCTGGCGCATCTCGCTATTCGGCGACGAGGTGGAAAGCATCACGGAATTCGACCCGCTTACCGGGCAGAGGACCGATGAACTAAAGCTGGTCAAGGTCTACTCCAACTCGCACTACGTCACGCCCAAGCCGACGCTGCAGCAGGCCATCAAGTCCATCAAGGCGGAGCTCAAGCAGCGCCTCGACGAGTTGCACCGCTTCGGCCGCTACCTGGAGGCCCAGCGCCTGGAGCAGCGCTCCCTGTTCGACATGGAGATGATGGAGGCGACCGGCTCCTGCGCCGGCATCGAGAACTACTCGCGCTACCTCACCGGCCGCAACCCCGGCGAGCCGCCGCCCACCCTGTTCGAGTACCTGCCCGACAACGCCCTCGTCTTCGTGGACGAAAGCCATGTCACGGTGCCGCAGATCGGCGGCATGTTCCGCGGCGACTACCGGCGCAAGGCCACGCTCGCCGAGTACGGCTTCCGGCTGCCCTCGTGCATGGACAACCGCCCGCTCCGCTTCGAGGAGTGGAACGCCATGCGGCCGCAGACCGCGTACGTCTCCGCCACGCCCGGCAGCTGGGAGATGGAGCAGACCGGCGGCGCGTTCGTCGAGCAGGTGATCCGCCCCACCGGCCTGATCGACCCCCCGGTCGAGGTGCGCCCCGCCAAATCCCAGGTCGACGACCTGATCGACGAGGTGCGCCAGGTTGCCCGCAAGGGCTACCGCACGCTGGTCACAACGCTGACCAAGCGCATGGCCGAGGATCTCACCGAGTACATGCACGAGCAGGGCATCCGCGTGCGCTACATGCACTCCGACATCGAGACCCTGGAGCGCATCGAGATCATCCGCGACCTGCGACTCGGCGCCTTCGACGTGCTGATCGGCATCAATCTTTTGCGCGAGGGCCTCGACATCCCCGAGTGTGCGCTGGTGGCGATCCTCGACGCCGACAAGGAAGGCTTCCTGCGCAGCGAGACCAGCCTGGTGCAGACCATCGGCCGCGCCGCCCGCAACCTCAACGGCCGCGTCATCATGTACGCCGACCGCATGAGCGACGCGATGAAGGCGGCCATCGGCGCCACCAACGAGCGCCG
>DATMZP010000071.1:0-3504 GCA_035573595.1 Hyphomicrobiaceae bacterium | reverse complement strand
GAGCGATTACTGCCCCCGAGGCGACTGTAAGGATTTTGTCGTCGGCTTCGACGCCAAGCCCGACCACCCCAGCCCTAAGCCGCTCAACGTGGTTACATGGCTGCTGGACAGTCTCCCAGGCGGCTCGGTACTGGACCCGTTCATGGGCAGCGGCACCACGTTGCGGGCGGCGAAGGATTTAGGCCGGCGCGCCATCGGCATCGAGATCGAGGAACGGTACTGCGAGATCGCGGTTCAGCGTCTCGCCCAGCAAGTCCTGCCGTTCGAGGTGATGGCATGACGCCGCTCGAATCCCGCATCTGGCGCGCCCGCGACGGCTGGCGGGTGGAGCTGCGCGATGCCGCCCACTGGTACGAATTCGGACCCTATCCCACGGTCTCCGTCGCCCGGCTGGTGGCGGAGGAGCTGACCCGCAAGCTCGAGCGCGAGCGGCCCCGTCCGAGCGACCCGACCCCCGCATCGGCCTAACCCGCGGAGAGGTTGCCCGCTGGGGCAGAAAGGTCGTCCTGTGGCGAAGCGTCTGCCGCCCCTCCTGGACCGCATGGCCGCGCTGCTGGACAGCTTGTGCACCATGAAACGCGGCTGTCGCTGGGTCGCGTGGCGCAATGGCCACCCCGCGTTCTGTCGGCGTGCGCAGTGCGACCAGACCGCCTGTGCCGAACCGCCCCGGCGCCATCTGTCCGGGTGCAGCTACGGCGCGGGCCTCGGCCCGGCGGGCGTGGGCCACCCGTGCTCGGCCCGGTGCCAGGCCATCGAGGACGTGCTCGTAGAACGCGAACGGCAGCCTGTGCTGTTCGCCGAATCTGCCTAAACGCGCAGGAAAGGCCGTCCGATGCACCACCGCCGCGTCATTCAATGGCCGCCCGCGCTGCGCACCGCCCCGCCCCAGGCCGTGGGTTCGCCCTCGGGCTGCCTCTCCCCGGGGATGCAGACGGCGCTGGGGGCGCTGCTCTGCGGCGGGTGCGGGGCGCTCGTCGCGCTCCTGGGGGCCTGGTGAGTAGCTTCGGGCAGTTACTGGCGGCGTATCGGCGGCGGGCGGACCTGTCCATGAATCAGCTCGCGCGGGCGAGTGGGGTGGACCCGTCGTACATCAGCCGCCTGGAGAGTGGGCAGCGGGCGGCCCCGCAGGCGGGCGTGCTCGGCGCGCTCATGGACGCGCTGGCCCTGGAGACGCCCGCGCGCCAGGAGCTCACGCTGCGGGCCGCCGGGGGCGAGGATACCGCTGCGTGGCTGGATAGCGTGTGGCACGAGACCACCCGGCGGGCGGCCCAGGCGCTGCTCTGCGCCTGCCCGTGTGGCCAGTGCGTGGCGCAGCACGAGCCCGTGGCGCACTCGGCATGACCGCCCTCTGCCAGCACTGCCAGGACCGCCCGCGGCGGCCGAGGGGCGTCCGCTGTGGACCCTGTACGAGCTGGTACTACTACCACGACCACACCGAGCGGCCCCTCGGACTGCCGTACCAGCCGCGCCTCCCGCGGGACCGGCCCTGTGTCAACTGCGCGCTCCGGCCCCACGCCCACGGCAGCGTGCGCTGTGCGCCCTGTACCCACTGGTACTACCGCCACGGCCAGACGGAGCGCCCGCGGCGGCTGTGGCTGCGCCCGGCGCCGCGGCGGCCCGGCGGCCCCTGCCTGGTGTGTGGGGCCGCGGGCGGGCGCCGCACCCAGGGCCGCTGCCGGCGGGACTATGCCTACTGGTGGCGCCACGGGCAGGACCGCCCGCTGGCCCTCCGGCCCCCCCCGGGGAGCGTGCCGTGCCAGGACTGTGGCGTGCCCCCCAGGGAGCTGCACTACGGGCCGCGCACGCCGCGGACCCTGACCCGGGGCCGCTGTGCCGCCTGCTACATGCGCTGGTGGCGGGCGGGGCGCAAGCAGCGCGCCGGGCGGGCGGCGTAATGCGGGACGCGCGGCCGAAGCGCACGCTCGCCGCGCTGGCCCTGCTCGCGGGGGTCGGGGCGTCGGGCGTGGCTCAGGCGCAGGAGAGCCTAACGGTCCGGACGACCTACTACGTGGATCGCGGGACGACGCATAGCGGGACGCAGACGCGGGCGGGCGTGGCGGCCTGTAGTTGGGGCTTTGCCACGGGGACCGTGCTGCGGTTTAGCGATGGGCGCACCGTGACGTGTGAAGATCGCGGCCGATTAGGGAATGACCAGGGCTGGGTGGATGTGTGGGTGCCGTCGCTCGAGGTGGGGCGCCGCGAGATCGCGGGCGTGTACGGCACGCATGCCACGGTGGAGGTGCTCCGATGACTGCCTGGGCCTGGTGCGCACGGTGCGCGCGGCCGTTCCCCTACTCCCGCCTGGCGGGCTGCGGGGCACCCGTGTTTTGCTCGCTGGCCTGCACGAAAGGAGCCGCCCGTGAGTGAGCCCACGCCCATCCGCCCGGCCGAGGGCACCCTGGTCTCCGACGCGAGCCCCCACTGCCCGCTCTGTGCGGGCCTGGAGGCGCGCATCTGGACGCTGCTCGAGGAGACCGACCAGCTCAGCCTCCTGAACCTCGAGCTGACCCAGGCGCTCCAGGCGGTGCGCGGCCAGCTCGCGGAGACGCAAGCGGCGCTGGTGCGCGCGGGCAAGCGGGATGCTAGGACCTGAGCCGACCGCCCGGCCGCGGCGGCTACCCCGTCCGTGCGGCGGGCGACTCGGACGGCTCCGGGATGCCGAGGGCGGCGCGGACTTCCGACATGAGGAAGCCTTGCACCTGGCGCCGGTGCCAGGGCTTTTGGGGCATCGGATGCGTCGGGATGACGTTCTGCGCGACGAGCCGGTACAGCGTCGAGCGGGGGATGCCCAGCTCACGCACGACATCCTGGGGACTGAGCATCGGTTCCTCCTGCATACCTAAGCTTAGCACATTTGGAGTATAGCAAATTCGCGGCGCGTTGTACGCAAATTACACGCGTGGTACAATTAGAACAACAAGGATGCGATAGGCATGGAGGACCCGATGATCGAGCAAGCCGTCCAGAAGACCGAGGCCCCCGCCGCCACGCTACCCGAAGCCGTCGAGCAGGCGCTCGTCAATGGCAACCTGGCGGATTTGAGCGCCAGTCAGCGCGTGGTGCTCTACCAGCAGACGTGTGACAGCCTGGGGCTCAATTCACTCACCGCCCCGTTCGCCTATATCACGCTGAATAACAAGCTCGTGCTCTACGCTACCCGCAACTGCACGGACCAGCTCCGCAAGCTGCACAACGTCGATGTGACGATCACGAGCCGCGAGCGCATGGACGACGTGTACGTGGTCACCGCCCGCGCGAAGCTGCCGAACGGCCGCACGGACGAAGAGATCGGCGCCGTGGCCCTCGGCAATGCCCGGGGCGAGGCGCTGGCCAACGTGATGATGAAGGCCTCCACGAAAGCGAAGCGCCGCGTCACGCTGAGCATCGTGGGCCTCTCCCTGCTCGACGAGACCGAAGTGGAGACGATCCCCGGCGCGCGGGTGTTCACGGACGCGGCGCCTCTACCCAGCGCGCCCGCCCTGCCGCCCGTGGACTATCGCGAGC
>DATMZP010000070.1:0-3367 GCA_035573595.1 Hyphomicrobiaceae bacterium | reverse complement strand
CGCTTGAGCCGCGCGATGCGCCGCCCGTCCACCTCCACGTCGCGTAGCACTGCGCCGACCAGGGGAACGATGCCCGCCTTCTCGACCGACCGCTCCACCCAGCGGCCGAGCGCGATCTCGTCGTAGTAGACCACGGTGGTGATGGGGCCGTTGCGGTAGTAGAGGGCCTTGTCCTGCTTCTCCAGGTCGTTCAGGATCTCGTCGGCGATGCCGTAGGTGAGCTGGTAGCCGTGCGTGCCGTTGGAGAACAGGCCGCAGAAGGTGGAGATGATGGAGTTGACGGCCTGGCCTCCCAGCGCCGGCAGCCCGTCGACGATGGCGGTGCGCCGGCCGAGGCGCGCGGCCTGCAGCGCCGCCGCCGTGCCGGCAATGCCGGAGCCGACCACGCAGATGTCCACGCTCACCTCGCGCGGCGCGCCGCGCGAGGTCCTCTGGACAACACGGGTGGAGGTCGTCGGTCTGGTCTCGTCCGGCAAGCTGGGCTCCCTCGGCTCAATGCGCCACGAACGCTAGCCGATGCCCCGCTGAACAACAAGGAAAGCGCCAGCGAGCCGCCGGCACTCCCTTGGTCGTGGTCGTCAGTCGTGGTCGGCCTCCTCCTCTTTGGGAGGCGCTTTCTTCTTCTTCGCGGTGTCCTTTTCCTTCTTGGTATCGGCCGCCGGGACGCTCTCCGCGGTGCCGAACGCCACCGCGGCGGCAACGCCGGCGCCCACACCCAGCGCGCCGAGCAGAGACCGGCGCGTCACCGCGCGTTCGGAGATGATGTCCGATTCGGAGAGGGTGAGCGGCTTGTCGGCCGGAGCGGGGCGGGCTTTGCGTGTCACGGAACGTCTCCCATTGTGGAAGATTGCAATCAACAATATGCATCGCTCCGTGTCAATGCAGAGCTTCCGTTGCGGTACGGCCCGCGCGCGAACGAGCCGCCGTACTCGACGAAGTCAGCTTGCGTCGGGCTCTTGTGCAACGCTGCAGCCGCCACAGACGCGTGTGATCTGGAGTGAACCGGAGGCTCGCTGGTATGAGCGACTGACGCGGGGCATTGCAGTCTGCCACCGATGCCGCCTATATGCCTGTTCTCGTGCCTCCCAATTCCAGTGCTGACCGCCTGCACCGCGCCCGACCCGATGCCCCTGTTCTCTCCAACCGTGAAGGTCCGCCGACTCGAGAAGGGTCAGCGCCTCGTGGCGGCTACCCACAATGTCGGCAAGGTGAGGGAGCTGCACGACCTGCTGGCGCCCTACGCCCTGAGCGTGGTGTCGGCGGGCGAGCTCGGCCTGCCCGAGCCCGAGGAGACCGGCGCCACGTTTCAGGCCAACGCCGACCTCAAGGCGCTGGCCGCCGCCAAAGGGGCCGGGCTGCCGGCGCTGGCGGACGATTCCGGCCTCGAGGTGGCGGCGCTCGACGGCGCGCCGGGCATCTATTCGGCACGCTGGGCCGGTCCGGAGCGGAACTTCAGGCTCGCGATGCAGTGGCTGGCCGACGAGGTGCGCGAGCGCGGCGCCTGGGCCGAGCAGCCTGGCCCACGCGCCAACTTCACGGCCGTGCTGAGCCTTGCGTGGCCCGACGGCACCGCCGACGCCTTCGAGGGCAAGGTGTTCGGCCATCTGGTCTGGCCGCCGCGCGGCGACAAGGGTTTCGGATATGATCCGATGTTCGTCGCCGACGGCGAGACCCTCACTTTTGGAGAGATGGAGCCCGCCAGGAAGCATGCAATCTCCCACCGCGCCCGCGCCTTCGCCCTGTTCTCGCGCGCCTGCTTCGGCGGCGCGTGAGGTGGCCGGCTTTGGCGTCTACGTTCACTGGCCGTTCTGCGCCTCCAAGTGTCCGTACTGCGACTTCAACAGCCACGTGCGGCCAGATGGACCCAATGGGGGGGTCGACGAGCCGCGCTTTCTGGCGGCCTTCCTGCGCGAGCTGGAGCATTGGGCGGCGCTGGCGCCCGGCCGCCGCGTGGGCAGCGTGTTCTTCGGCGGCGGCACGCCATCGCTGATGCGCCCCGCCACGGTCGGCGCTCTCATCGACGCCATCGCCCGCCACTGGCCGCTGGAAGCGGACGCCGAGATCACGCTGGAGGCCAATCCGTCGAGCGTGGAGGCGGCGCGCTTCCGCGGCTACCGCGACGCCGGCGTCAATCGCGCGTCGCTCGGCGTACAGTCGCTCGACGACGGCGTGCTGCGCTCACTCGGCCGCCTGCACACGGCCGAGGAGGCACTGGCGGCCATCGAGGTCGCGCGCGGCGCCTTCGACCGCTTCTCCTTCGACCTGATCTACGCCCGCCCCGGCCAGACCCTGGAGGCCTGGCGCGCGGAGCTCGCCCAGGCGCTCGCTCTCGCCGGCGCGCACCTCTCGCTCTACCAGCTTACCATCGAGCCGGAGACGCCGTTCGCAGCGCTCCACGCCCGCGGCAAGCTCAAGGTGCCTGACGGCGAGATGGCGGGCGCCTTCTACGACCTGACGCAGGAGATGACCGAGCGGGCCGGCCTGCCGGCCTACGAGATTTCCAATCACGCCGCCCCTGGCGAGGAATGCCGGCACAACCTGCTCTACTGGCGCTACGGCGAGTACGCGGGCGTGGGGCCTGGCGCCCATGGCCGGGTCGTCGTGGATGAGGCGCGGCGGGCAACGGCGACGGAGCGTGGCCCCGAACGCTGGGCGGCGCTGGTGGAGAGCCGCGGGCACGGACTAGCCGAGGTTGCGCCCCTCACCCCGGCCGAGGAGGCCGACGAGGCGCTGCTGATGGGCCTGCGCCTCACCGAGGGCATCGACCTCGAGCGACTGGGGGCGATGACCGGCCTGGCGCCCCGCGAAAGCGCGGTTGCCGATCTTGCCCGCAGCGGTCTCATCGCGCGCCGCCCCGGCAATCGCATCGCCGCCACCGCCGCCGGCCGCATCGTGCTGGACCAGGTGGTGCTGCGACTGTCCTCGGCGCTGGAAGATGCGGCAGTCGGCAGTCGGGCGTCGGCAGTCGGGCATCGCCGGCCATAGGCCTGCCGCTTGCCGCACCGCCTTTCTTTCGACTGCCGACGCCCGACTGCCGTTCCTACTTGCAGACCCGTCCGTCGTCCGAGTGGCGGGCGAGGTCGAGGTGGAAGTGGTCCTCGTGCAGGCTGTCGTAGCCGGGGCTGAGCACCGTGGTGAATACGCGGCACGAGCCGTCGTGGACCGTGCGCAGGAAGCTGCGCTCGGCCCATGCGCCGTCCCATCCGGTCCTGACCGAGACGACGCGCCCGTCGGCCAGGACGAACCCGGAGATGTCCACCGCGTTGGCGTGGCCGTGCTCGGACAAGAGCGCCCCGCTCACGCTGTTCATCGGCCGGCACGAGTAGGACCCGGCGACCCTGATGCCCACCACGTCCGCCCGCAGGTG
>DATMZP010000069.1:0-2860 GCA_035573595.1 Hyphomicrobiaceae bacterium | reverse complement strand
AATGTCTCCGCGTCTAGGCAGTAGATGATCGCCTTCTGGTACCAGCGCTCAGTCATACGGCTCGGTACTTCCCGCAGCCGGCCGCAGCAAACGCCTCCCGCGGCTTCTCCACACCTCTTCCGGGGCACTGTGTGCCCGGGGTCCCGCGAAACCACCAGACGAACAGGCGGTTGCTGGTGACTGCTCTAGCGCGCGATCCGCCTTATGGTCTGCAGCGCGGTTGTGTCGGTGGCCATCCTGGACCGCGCCGAAGCGGCTGATCTGTGCCCTCGCACGCGTGACCTACGGGCTTCGGACGTCCGATTCTAAAATGAGCTCGTTTCAGAGCCGCCTGTGCATGATATGGAGGCCGACGTATCCGTGCGCCGGGTGCTGAAAGGCCTCCGGCACCGTGGCAAGGATCTCGAAGCCGAACGAGCGCCACAACCAGATCGCCGACGTATTGGTTTCGACAACCGCATTGAACTGCATCGCCCGGTAGCCGTCTGCACGTGCCTGGTCAAGGACATGCTCGCACAGAGCCCGGCCTGCGCCCTCGCCGCGCCGGGCCGGATGGACAACAAAACCGGCATTGGCAACGTGTGCCCCCGGGCCCGAGTGGATGGGATGCGTGTTCGCGCTCCCGATGACACGTCCATCATCATCCACGGCGACAATGGTGCGCCCCGGCAGCTCCCGCATCCAGCCGGAGCGTGCGCGCGCTTCGGTCCTCGCGGGATCCCACGTCAGGGTCTCGCCTGCGTTCCCCACCTCTTTCAAGATCGGCCAGATAGCAGGCCAATCCTCTGCCTTCGCTTCACGTATCACCATGTAGGCAAGCATTGCGCAGCCCGCACTCATGTGACCCGGACAGGATCATCGGCTGGCCGCCACACTCTTGGCCGCCATGTCTGGGACGTTTCCGCGGAAGCGCCTTGTGCGGAATTTCACAAGCCGTCCCCGCGGAATCGTCCTGTCATGCCGCGGGCAGAGCGCCCGTTCCGATCACCATGGCAGCAGCAGTCACATCCATAACGTCTCTGCTCCCCTGGGACGCCTTCACCGCGATCGCGCTGGACCCGGACAGCATGCGCCCGGAAGATGCGAAGCTTGGCATGTGACTGAAGGCCACGCCGTCCCCGCCGGGGAAAAGCACAGGCGCGATGCGATCCTGGCTTTCCTTGGAGCCGGACTGTTCCAGCGGCCGCCAACTGCGCACGCGGTAGCTGCCCTTGCCGCTGCTCGTCGTGAGGCGGCTGACTGCCAGGTGCACAGCGGACAGGTCGGACAGTGGCTGGCCGGCGAGGTTCACCTCCGCGGCATCCGTGAGAACGCCGCAGTCCTAGCAGCCCTGGAAATCCCTGATCTTCGCGATGAGGCAGCGCAGGCTTACGCACGGGAACATCCCGACCGCCTGCCAGCACTCGAGGCCATGCTCGCGATCCTCGCCTAGCCTGGCATTTGCTCGCGCTGCGACGAGGCACTCGCTTGGTGAGAATCTGGTACAGAAAACGGCTGACCTGTGTGCCAATTCATTGAGGTGACTCGACCGGGATATGCGCACGGAATCGGCAGGGACTTGAGAAGTGACATCGATGGCATTAGTCGGCGAGGTGGGCGGCCCATATTTCCTCGGCTGGCCACTGGCGGGCCCATTCGGCGTTCGCCAGCGTGTAGTAGGGATGATCGGGGGCGTCTGGCGGGGCGTAGAGCTCGTGCAGCGCGTCGATGACGAAGCCGTTGCCGCGAAGGATCTTGATCCACTCGCCGTGGCCGGGGTGGAACTGTATCCCGCCCCGCGGAGTGGCCAGGCGGTATGCCTGGCGCTGCGGGTGGAGCAGTTCGCGGCAGGCGGGTCCGTCCGGTTCGGGGGAGCACATGGTGACCAGGACGGTGGTGGTGTGGAACACCAGCCTCCCGCCGGGCCGCAGCAGCCTGGCCGCCTCGCATATCCAGCGGGCCGGGTCGCACCACAAGCTGGCGCCGCATTCGGAGATAGCCAGGTCGAAGCGCCCAGAGGGCAGCGGGACATTTGCGGCGTCAGCCTGGATGAGCGGGAACGAGATGCCGAACCGGTCCTGGCAGCGCTGGGCGGACTCGAGCTGGGCCGGGGTCACGTCCACCCCGGTCGGGCGGGCGCCACGGCGGGCCAGCCAGGCGGAGAAGTAGGCCGTCCCGCAGCCGAGCTCGACGATATCGAGGCCGCGGATATCACCAAGCACGCCGAGCTGCTGCTCGGGCACGTTGAAGATGCCCCAGGTGATGTCGGCGGCGGCCCAGGCACGCACGGCGTGCTCATCGGCGTATTCACTGTTCGCCCGGGTCCACAGCTCCCGGTTCGCGGCAACGTCATCCGTCCCGGCTCCAGTCTCAGCCATCCCGCACCACCACGTATCCCGGAGATATGCCCATGCCACGATAAAGGGCGGAATCCGCCAGGAGCATCTGCGCGGTGAGTCCCTTCTCTGGTCACTGATCCGGAGCGAGCACGAGACCAGCTCAGGCCGCCCTGGTAGCGCCGTTTTTGGATGTACAGCTGCTCGCTGGCCAACCATGACGTCGAGGAACGCTCCCGCGCTGACAGGGCACGGTCTGCGCCGCGTCCTCGTTGGGCTCCGCCCCAAGCTCCGCTGGACCGGCCGGGGGCCTGTCGGCCGCCAACCGCAAGGCCGCGTCGTCCAGGTCGGCGAGCGCGGATTCCTGCTCATGCCAGGAGTCCATCTATGGCCGCACGTCGCCGCGATCGTCGAGGAACCGTGGCTGCCGAACGCCAACGAGCTCTGCCCACCCCTGTCAGCGTATCGGCGCTCTTAATAACCGGATTAAGTTTCTAGAAATATTTTGCTAGTTTTTGGTTGCGTAGATAGGCTGAGGACAGGCA
>DATMZP010000068.1:0-3113 GCA_035573595.1 Hyphomicrobiaceae bacterium | reverse complement strand
CGGCTGCCGCGATGCAGAACACCGCCAGGACGAACGCCGCAAGTCTCGTGCGCCAGCCGACGGCCATCATCAGCCCGCCGCCCAGCTCCAGCGCGATTACCGCCGGCAGCAGCAGGCCGGGCACGCCGTAGCGGTCCATGTAGGCCGCGGCGGCCTCATAGCCCCGGATCTTGCTCCAGCCTTCCAGGATGAAGAGCGACGCCAGCAGCAGGCGGCCGACGGTCAGACCGGCCGCCGCCAGCGGCTCCGAGGGCTGGAGCTGCATGGTGGGACCTCTCAATTGGTCTTGGGTTGTGCCGCCGCGATGGCCCTATCGAGGTCCTCGCGCTCCTCGCAGCCCTGCGGGCAGAGGCGGACCAGCACGGCAAGTTGCTCCTGCGCCTTCGGCAGCTGGCCGGTCTCCACGTACAGCTCTCCCAGGTACTCGTGCGCGCCCTTGTGATCGGCGTCGAAATCGAGCGCCTTCTTGTAGAAGGTCAGCGCCCTGGCGTAATCGCCGGTCTTGCGCAGCGAGAAGCCGAGCAGATTGTAGACATCGGCGTGCTGCACATTCCGGTCGATCATGCCGTTGAGATCCGCCAGCGCCGCCTTGAAATCCTTGGCCTTGATGCTGGCGCGCACCTTGGCGAGATCCGGCGCCGTAGTCGATGGCTCGTTATCCACGGCGTATGCCGCGCCTGCCGACACCGCGACCGCGGCACAGAGCGCAACGATGGGTTTCAGTACCATGACAACCTTCCGAATTGCACCTGCTTGATATAAGCCCAGGCGATGGAGCCGGCCCGCACCAGCGGCCCCTCTCCTCCATGGCTCACGCCTTGGCCAGCGTCAGCGCATAGCCCGTTCCGTCCCGTGCCAGGGTGCCGGCGCCCGGCCACGGGAAGTGATAGCCCGACACCATGATCTTGTCGGCCACGAGGCGCCCGGCCATCTTGCGCCGCGACTGCTCGGCCATCGGCCCGTCCTGGTCGAACACGCCCTGCCACTGCGGCGTCTTGAGCGAGAATGCCGGCTGGTAGAACGTGTCGCCCGAGTAGATCATCTGCGCATCCCCTGAGGCCAGATGGAACGCGATATGGCCCGGCGTGTGGCCCGGCGCGGCCACCGTGCGGATGCCCGGCGCCACCTCCACCTCGCCCTCCACCTGGCGGATGTTCTTCCAGGTCGGGAACGTGGCCTGGATTCGCTTCGCCAGCGGGCGCCGCGCCTCGGGCAGCTTCTCGACCACAGCGGGGTCGGTCCAGAACTTGTACTCCGGCACCGAGACCACGATCTCGGCATTGGGATACACCTGCGCGTTCGTCGCCTTCTCCATCAGTCCGAGGATATGGTCCGGGTGGAAGTGCGAGATCATCACTCGGGTGATCCTTGCCGGATCGATCCCCGCCGCACGCATATTGTCGATCAGCCGTCCCGCGGTCGGTTGCACCTGGCCCCCCGTCCCGGCATCGAGCAGCACCAGCTCGCGGCCGGTCGAGACGACCAGCGGCGTGAACGGGATCGGCACGAACTCGTCGGTCTGGCCGGCTGCCCGCAGCGCGGCCTTCACATCGTCCACGCTGGCGTTCTTGAAGAAGGCCGGGTCGTGCGGCTTCTCCCAGATGCCGTCGTAGACGGCGGTGCATTCGAAGCTGCCCACCTTGTACTTGTAGAAGGGTGTACCCGGCCCGGGCGTCTTCTGGGCCTCGGTTGGCCTGACAAGAGCAACGGGCAAGCTGAGCCCGAAGGCGGCAGCCAGCCCGGCGGAAATGACGACGTCACGGCGAGAAAGATCGGTCATGGTTTCATTCCTCGTGAAGCGAGGGCCTCGTGAAGCGAGGGGCTGTCGGCAGCGGACGCACCTGAACGCGTGCATCCGGACCTGTGCCCAGACTCTGGCCGCCTGCCCGTTATTCCCGGTCGAAGGCCAGAACCACGCGAGACCGCGTTCACGAACTCGTGGGAATAAAATCCGGTCCGCGGGGATATAGCCCGCACAGAGAGACAGCAGGTCGGCCGGCGGGGCGGCGGAGCGGAGTCATGACCGAGCGGGCGGAGTTCGAACGCCTGGCGCTGCCGCACATGGATGCGGCCTACACGCTGGCGTTCTGGCTCCTGCGCAGCCGCCCCGACGCCGAGGACGCGGTGCAGGATGCCTATCTCCGCGCCTTCCGCGCCGTCCGCAACGTCCAGGGCGATATCCGCCCCTGGCTCCTGAAGATCGTGCGCAACGTGGCGCTGCGGAAGCTGAGCGAGAGGGCGCGCACCGCCAACGTGATCCCGTTCGATGCCGCCCGCTCCGACAGGCTCGGCAGCGAGCGGGGCGCGCTGCAGGTGGCCGCGGATGCCCCTTCGGCCGAGGATGTCGCGGTCGAGGCCGGCGAGCAGGCGATGGTGCGGGCGGCGCTGGCCGAGCTTGCGCCCACCTTCCGCGAGGCTCTCGTCCTGCGCGAGATCGAGGCCCTCTCCTACCGGGAGATTGCCGGGCTGACCGGCGTTCCCATTGGCACCGTGATGTCGCGGCTGGCGCGTGCCCGCGCCGAGCTGCGCAAGGTTTTGGCTCGCATGATGAGGCGCGGCGAAAGCGATGCAGTGTGACAGGCTGGGCGAGACGATCGGCGCCTATCTCGATCAGGAGCTGGACCCCGCAACCCGCGGCGAGGTTGCGGCGCATCTGGCGTCGTGCCAGGCCTGCACGGCTCTGGCCGAGGAAATCCAGTGCACGAGCCGGCAGGTTGCCGCGCTGGGCCGCGAGCGCGCGCCGGGCCGTCTTATGGCGGACGTCCGAGAGCGGCTCGCCGGGGCGTCTGCTGCGCCGCTGGTGCCGTTGCGTCTCCCACCGGCGATCCATAGCCTTTCTCTTCACGGGTGGCTCGGCCGCGTCGCTGCGCTCATTGTGTGCGGCCTGATGGCCGCCGCGGCCGTTCACATGATGTCGCGGATGGACAGCACTGCCCTGCTGGAGCGCGACGTTCTCGCCGCCCACGTCCGCTCCCTCCTGCAGGACAGCCCGACCCAGGTCGCCTCGTCCGAGGCTCACACCGTCAAGCCGTGGTTCGCCGGCCGCCTGGAGTTCGCACCCTCTGTGAAGGACCTCGCGGCCGAGGGCTTCCCGCTGGCCGGTGCGCGGCTCG
>DATMZP010000067.1:0-6462 GCA_035573595.1 Hyphomicrobiaceae bacterium | reverse complement strand
GGTCGTCTTGATCGCGGCCACATCGGAGCCGGCGCCGACCTCCGAGATGCCGACGCAGGCGACCATCTCGCCCGTGATGGAGGGCACGAGGAACTCTTCGCACAGCGCCTCGGAACCGAAGCGAGCGAGGGCGGGCGTGGCCATGTCGGTCTGCACGCCGATGCCCATCGGCACGCCGCCGCACGTGATGTGGCCCAGGCTCTCGATGAACGCGAGCTGGTAGGAGTAGTCGAGCCCCAGTCCGCCGTACTTGGCCGGCTTGTTGATGCCGAGGTAGCCCTGCCTGCCCATCTTCCTGAAGAGGTCGTGCGCCGGGAAGATGCCCGCCGCCTCCCACTCGTCGACATGCGGATTGATCTCGGCGTCGATGAACTGCCTGACATTGCGGCGGATCGCTTCGTGCTCCTCGGTGAAGTCCATCGGCTCCTCCAGGTGGCGTCAGACCCCTCGCGCCGACCTTCGCAGCTTTTGCTCAGACCGTCGAGGCGAGGGGGTCTGACCCCACCGCGCAGGAAGGGAGTCCGCGCGCGGATTTCTGAGGTGGCCTCATTTTTGAGGTTGACTCATATTTGGTCATCCTCTCTCATGTCGGACCAATCGGCGGAAGAGATCGCCGGGTCCGGTCGCTCACGGTGCGGCGCAGAATGCAGAAGGTGCAGAAGCGGGAGCGGGAGACGGTGCCGCCGGTCGGCCGGTGGGGCGAGCGCGAGCAGGGCATCATCGAGGTGGCGACCCAACTCTACCTGCAGGGCGGCTACGACAACGTCACCATGGCCGCGGTGGCATCGGCGGCCGGGCTGTCCGAAGGCACTCTCTACAACTACTTCCGCGACAAGCAGGACTTGCAGCTGCGCGTAAGCCTCGCCGCCTTCGAGGGCCACACCCAGGCGGCGGAGCAGGCGGTCGCCGAGGCGAAAAGCCTGCGCGACGGCCTCGAGCGCCTGATCGCCATCGAGCTTCGCATGCTGATCCGCGCCAAGGAGCTGTTCCTGGTCTGGCTGCGCGAGATGCGCACCACGAGCGGGTATCCGCAGTCCGAGGCGCGCAGGATGCTGCGGCGCTTCTCCTCGCAGCTCATCCGCCTGTTCGAGAAGTGGAGCGCGGCGCCCGATCCGGCCCTCGGCCTCACCCTGCCGATGGCGCGCGATATCGTGTTCGGGAGCCTTGAGCACATCGTCTGGACCGCGCGGGTGCAGCGGCGCGAAGACCAGCTCGACGTGGAGAAGCTGTCACGCGACCTGGCGGACGCCTACCTGCGCGCGCTGGGTCTCGACGGCCAGGATCGCGGTGCAGCGCGGAACAAGGATCGCAAGGAAGGCGGCAGGCGCCGGGCAGCCGGGGCACGGCCGATCAGGAGGGGTTGACGCGGGGCGGCTGGCGTTTTCCAGTCGCGTCTGAGGTCTGTTCAAAGGCCGCCGCTGCAATGAGCGGCCTGGAACCAGGGAACGAGGGTGCCTGAGGGCGCACCGGGAGGAACATGGTCGAGGTCTTCCAGCTGCTGGTCGGTGGCATTGCGCAAGGCTGCGTCTACGGCCTGATCGCACTCGGCTTCGTGCTGATCTACAAGGCCACCGAGATGGTGAACTTCGCCCAGGGCGACCTGATGATGCTGGGCACGTTCGTGGCCTTCAGCTGCATCGGCACGTGGGGGATGAACTACTGGGCGGGCCTCGCGGCGGCGGCGCTGGCCATGGCCGCCTTCGGCTATCTCCTCGACGCTGTCGTCCTCCGGCGGATCATTGGCCAGCCACAGTTCGCGGTGGTGATCCTTACCATCAGCCTCGGGTTCCTGTTCCGGTCGGCCGCCGGCTTCATCTGGGGGCACGAGACGCTGAACTTTCCCGACACGCCCTTCACCAACCGGATGAGCGACGTGGGCGGCGTGATCCTGTCGTGGGAGCACCTCTCCATCATCTTTGGCACGCTGCTCCTGGCCGGCCTGCTCTACCTGTTCTTCAACTACACGCGGCTCGGCAACGCCATGCTGGCGGCCTCGCAGAACCAGCTCGCAGCCTACTACGTCGGCGTGCCGGTGAAGCACATCAACTCGCTGATCTGGGCGCTGTCGGCCATCGTCGCCACCATTGCCGGGGTGCTGTTCGCGCCCATCTCGCTGGTCGAGCCCAGCAACGGCTTCTACGGCATCAAGGCGTTCGCCGCCGCGGTGATCGGCGGCTTCGGCAGCCTGCTCGGCACCGTGCTCGGCGGCCTCATCATCGGCGTGTCGGAGACGCTGGCGGCGCGCTACCTGCCGCCGGGGTTCAAGGAGATCGTGGCCTATCTGCTCATGCTGGTGGTGCTGATGCTGCGACCGCACGGGCTGTTCTCCACCCTGCAGCGCAAGAAGGTCTGAGAGGCGGCACCCGTGCGCATCCTGTTCAAGACCTCCTACCTCGACGACATCCGGCTGTTCCAGCACGAAGGCCAGGTGCTCTGGTACAGCCTGCTGGCGCTGGCGGTGCTGGCGGCGCCGTGGCTCCTGCCGGTGTTCTACGTCGGCGAGCTCACCCAGATCTTCATCCTGGCCATCGCCGGCGTCGGGCTGATGCTACTGATCGGCTACACCGGCCTCGTCAGCCTTGGCCACGGCGCCTTCATGGCGATCGGCGCCTATACCAACACCTACCTCATCACCAAGGGCGTGCCCTTCCTGGTCGCGTTCCCGCTCGCCGGCCTCGCGGCGCTGGTCGCCGGCATCGTCATCGCCGTGCCCGCCAACCGCATGTCGGGCATCTATCTGGCCATCGCCACCCTCGCCTTCTCGCAGATCGTGGAGCAGGTCATCGTCCGCTGGGAGCCCGTGACGCGCGGCTTCCAGGGCATGGCCGTGCCGCCGCCCGACCTCCTCGGCGTGCCGCTGACGCAAGGCTGGCAGCTCTACTACCTGGCGCTTGCCGTGCTGGCGCTGGTGGTGCTGGGTGCCGTCAATCTTGTGCGCTCGCCCACGGGGCGTGCGCTGGTCGCGATCCGCGACTCGGAGGTCTCGGCGCAGAGCCTTGGCGTCAGCTTGTTCCGCTACAAGACGGCGATCTTTGCGCTCAGCGCTTGCATCACCGGGCTCGCCGGCGCGCTGCTGGCGCACCGCATGCGCTTCATCTCGCCCGACGCCTTCAACTACCTGATGTCGGTGCAGCTCCTGCTGATGGTGGTGGTGGGCGGGCTGGGCTCGATCCACGGCGCCATCCTGGGCGCGGTGTTCGTCGGTGCGCTGCCGCAGGCCATTGCGATCATGCGCGAGTACCTGCCGTCCGCCATCGGCCGCACGCCAGGGCTGGAGCCGGGCCTGTTCGGCGTCGTCATGGTGCTGATCGTGCTGTTCGAGCCACTCGGACTCTACGGGCGCTGGCTCAAGATCAAGGCGCTCTTCGACTACTTCCCGCTCTACCGGCGCGCCACCTTCAAGCGCCAGCGATCCTACCTCAAGACGGAGCGTGTGCGGTGAGCCTTGCCGAGACCATGACAGCGCCGGCCGCTGCCGCCAAGGCGCCCGCCGCCGGCGATGCCGCCCGCGCCCCGGCGCTGATCGAGGCGCGCAGCCTGTCCATCGCCTTCGGCGGCATCCGCGCCGTGGACGACGTAAGCTTCTCCGTGGCCAGGGGCGAGATCTTCGCCATCGTCGGCCCCAACGGCGCGGGAAAGAGCACCATCTTCAACCTGATCAGCCGCATCTACGAGCCGACCGGCGGACGGCTGGTGTTCGAGGGCGAGGACATCACCAATGTCGCGCCCCACAGCATCGCCGGCCGCGGCATCGCCCGCACCTTCCAGAACATCGAGCTGTTCGAGCACGCCACGGTGCTCGACAACCTGCTGATCGGGCGCCATTGCCGCGCCAGGCCCAATATGCTCGCCGAGATACTGTTCACGCCCCGCGTCCGCCGCGAGGAGCTGCGCCACCGCGAGGCGGTGGAGGAGGTGATCGATTTTCTGGATCTGGCCAACTACCGCGACCAGCGCATCTCGGGCCTCCCCTACGGCGTCCGCAAGGTGGTCGAGCTGGCCCGCGCCCTGTGCGCCAAGCCGAAGCTGCTGCTGCTCGACGAGCCGGCCTCCGGCCTCAACACCGAGGAGACGGAGGAGGTGGCGTTCTGGATCGACGACATCAAGAACGATCTCGGCGTCACGGTGATCATGATCGAGCACGACATGTCGCTCGTCTCCGCCGTGTCCGACCGCGTCCTCGCCCTCAACAACGGCCGTACCCTGGCACTCGGCACGCCGGCCGAGGTTCAGTCCGACCCGGCGGTGATCGAGGCGTATCTCGGAGGCGAGGCGTCATGAGGAACGCGAAACCGCGAATGGCAAATGGTGAGTGGCGAATGGTTGCGCCCCATTCGCGATTGGCCATTCGCCATTCGCCCAGCGGCGGGAGCCGCCCATGAGCGGGCCCATTCTCTCCGTGCGCAACCTGGAGACCTACTACGGGCCGATTACGGCCATCCGTGGCGTCAGCTTCGACGTGAGCGAGGGCCAGATCGTCACCATCCTGGGCGCCAACGGGGCGGGCAAGACCACGGTGCTCCGTTCCGTCTGCGGCGCGCTGGAGCCGCAGAAGGGCAGCGTCGCCTTCGCGGGGCGCCCGATCAGGGGCCGCGAGCCCGATTGGGTGGCCCGCAACGGCATCGCCCACGTGCCGGAGGGGCGCGAGATCTTCCCGTTCATGACGGTCAGGGGCAACCTCATGATGGGCGCCTATGCGCGGCGCGACCGCGACGGCATCGAGCGCGACCTCGAGATGGTCTACGGCTACTTCCCGGTGCTGCGCGAGCGCGCCGACCAGGCCGCAGGCTATCTCTCCGGCGGGCAGCAGCAGATGCTGGCCATCGGCCGTGGGCTGATGGCGCGGCCTAAGCTCATGCTGCTCGACGAGCCGTCGCTGGGTCTCTCGCCGATCCTCACCAAGGAGATCTTCGGCATCATCCGGCGTCTCAACGCGGAGCAGCGCGTCACCATGCTGCTCGTCGAGCAGAACGCCAACATGGCGCTCAAGACGGCGCACTACGGCTACGTGCTAGAGACCGGCCGCATCGTGCTGGAGGGCGCGTGCGACAAGCTCGTCCAGAACGAGGACGTGCGCGAGTTCTACCTGGGCCAGAAGGAGGCCGCCGTGCGCGGCAAGAAGCGCTGGAAGCGCACCAAGCGCTGGCGCTAGAGCGGGGAGTGGGCAAGCCATGAACGCGATCGACGTGCAGAGCATCGCCATCGACGGCTTCACCACCGTGCCGACGCTGTTCTGGCACCGCGTCAAGACCAAAGGCTCCAAGGTGGCGATGCGCGAGAAGGACCGCGGTATCTGGAAGGCCTATACCTGGGCCGACTACGGCGCGCGCGCCAAGGCCGTGGGCATGGGGCTGATCGCGCTCGGGCTGGAGCCCGGGGACCGGGTGGCCATCCTCTCCGACAACAACAAGGAGTGGTTGTTCTGCGACCTCGGTGTGCTGTGCGCCGCCGGCGTGTCGACCGGCATCTATCCGACCGACTCGCCGCAGCAGGTGGAGTATCTCGTCAACGACAGCGGCACCAAGTTCCTGCTCGTGGAGGATGAGGAGCAGCTCGACAAGATCCTGGCCGTGCGCGAGCGCACGCCGGGCCTCAAGAAGATCATCGTGTTCGACATGGAGGGCCTGCGCGACCTGGATGATCCCCAGGTGATGCCGCTCGACGATCTGTACGAGCTGGGCGAAGCCTACGCGCGCGACCACGACGCTGTCTGGGAGGAGCGCATGGCGCTGCCGAAGCCGGGCGACGTGGCCATCATCGTCTACACCTCGGGCACCACCGGGCCGTCCAAGGGCGCGCTGCTTACCCACCGCAACATCATCTTCCAGGGCGGTGCCTTCGCGCGCATCAGCCCGGACCTGGCGCTGCGCGAGACCGACGAGGCGCTGAACTTCCTGCCTCTGTGCCACGTCGCCGAGCGGCAGGGCGGCTGCTACAACCACATCGCCTTCACGCACGTGGTCAACTTCGCCGAGGCGCCCGACACGGTGCCGCAGAATCTGCGCGAGGTGGCGCCCCACGCGCTCCTCGCCGTGCCGCGGGTTTGGGAGAAGCTCTATTCCGGCGTCACCATCGCGCTCAAGGAGGGCACCTGGGCGGGCCGCGTCGCCTACCGGGCCGCCATCGGCGTCGGCATGAGGGCCAGCGCCTACGAGCTGGCGGACAAGCCGGTCCCGGCTGCGCTGCGGGCGGCGCGGGCCGCGGGCAACTGGCTGGTGCTCAGGAATATCCGGCTGATGCTGGGCCTCGACCGCATCCGCTACGCCGCCACCGGCGCGGCGCCCATCTCGCCGGACCTCATCCGCTGGTACTGGGCGCTGGGCGTGCGCATGTTCGAGGTCTACGGCCAGACCGAGAACACCGGCCTCGCCACCGCCAACTGGCCCGGCCACGTCAAGATCGGCAGTATCGGCAGCGCCTGCCTCGGCACCGAGGTCAGGCTCTCCCCGCAGGGCGAGATCC
>DATMZP010000066.1:0-4003 GCA_035573595.1 Hyphomicrobiaceae bacterium | reverse complement strand
CGTCGACGAGTTCCGCGAACCCGACTTCCTGTTCTGGCCGCGCAGCATCCCGCTGAAGGAGGTCACCGCCGCGTCTGCCCTTTTGATCGTGGAAGTTGCGGATACCAGTCTGAGCTACGACCTGAGACTGAAGGCTCCCGCCTACGCGAGTCTCGGCCTACCGGAATATTGGGTGATCAACGCCAATACACTTGTCACTGCTATCCATCGCACGCCAGGACCTTCCGGGTATCCGGACCCGCACGTGGCTGGCCCCAATGACCTTCTCAAGCCAATGCTTGCTCCTCAGCTCGCCGTGCGGCTCACGGACCTGGGGCTCACGCCCATGGCTTGACGCGCCGAGCGCGATCCAATCGGGCCGGCCTGCTCGTATTCCTTAGCGATCCGGCGCGGGGAACGGGAGGACCGATCATGCGCACATTCGCGACTTGTCTCATTGCCGGGCTGGCGTTTGCGATGCCCGGTGCGTCGGGGCAGGACAGTTACGACAGCTGGCCGCCTCTGCGCTCCACCTTCCCCTCGACGGGCGGGGGCGGCATCATGATCAAGGGCTACGACCCGGTCATCACCGGGGGCAAGTGCGTGACCACCTTCATGGCAGTCGAGCCGGGCGAGAACCCCAAGGTCTACCCCAATGTCATCGAGTTCGAGGCCGTGCCGGCCCAGGGCGGCACGCTGTGCCAGAACGGCAGGTGGCGCGCTTTCGACGGCGGAGCCACGGGCACCACGCCCTACCGCGTGTTCTTCAAGGACGGCGTATTTCGCGGCTCGCCCTGACCGAGAACCACCCCTGTACGGCTCCGGCGCGGCCGCCATTGCCCGCCGCCAGCCTGCCTTGCTGCCCCCGCTCTGGCCTTGCAGGCAAACTGGCTCTAGGTTGCCTCGCAAAGGCTTGGAGGAGGCCAGAGGGAGACCATGTCCGATCCCGCGCACCGCACGCCGTCTGCCGCGACACGCTTCAGGCCGGTGCACCTGGGCCCGCGCGAGGTGGTGGTGGAGCACCGCGCCGACGGCACGCTCCTGCTGCGCTCGCCGCACCGGCTGGGGCCGTATCCCGCCAAGCTCACTGAGCGGCTGGAGTACTGGGCCGCGCGCGTGCCGGACAGAGTGCTGTTCGCCCAGCGTGACGCCAACGGTGGCTGGCGCAATCTGACCTACGCGGCAGCGCTCGACCATGCGCGGCGCATCGGCCAGGCGCTGCTGGCGCGGCGCTTGAGCCCCGAGCGGCCGATCGCGATCCTCTCCGGCAACGACATCGAGCACGCACTGATGGGATTGGCCGCGATCTATGTCGGCATTCCCTACGTGCCGATCTCGCCGGCCTACTCGCTCATCTCCCAGGACTTCGGCAAGCTGCGCCATGTGTTCGAGCTGCTCACCCCCGGCCTCGTGCTCGCGGCGGACGGCAAGGCCTTCGAGCGGGCCATCGAGGCCGTGGTGCCGCCGGACATCGAGGTGGTCGTCACCCGCAACCCGCCTTCGAAGCGCGCAGTGACGGCCTTCGCCGATCTGCTGTTCGCGGAGCCCACCGCCGCGGTGGACGCCGCGCACGCCAAGGTGGGGCCGGACACGGTGGCCAAGGTGCTATTCACCTCGGGCTCCACCGGCATGCCCAAGGGCGTCATCAACACCCAGCGCATGTGGTGCTCCAATGCCGAGATGATCACCAACCAGCTCGCCTACTTCCGCGACGAGCCGCCGGTCATCCTCGACTGGTCGCCCTGGCACCACACCGCCAGCGGCAACCACAACGTCGGCTTCGTCCTCTACAACGGCGGCACCTACTACATCGACGAGGGCAAGCCGGCGCCGGGGGCCATCGAGACCACCGTGAAGAACCTGCGCGAGGTGGCGCCCACCTGGTACTTCACCGTGCCCAAGGGCTTCGAGGCGCTCCTGCCCTACTTCCGCACCGACGCCGAGCTGCGCCGCACCTTCTTCAGCCGCTTGAAGGTGCTGTGGTTCGCGGGCGCGGCCCTGTCGCAGCCCGTGTTCGACGAGATGCAGGAGCTGGCCAAGGCCGAGTGCGGCGAGGGCATCCTGTTCCTGACCGGTCTCGGCGCCACCGAGACGGCGCCCATGGCCATCGCCCGCATGTGGCAGAGCAAGGACTCCACCAACATGGGCGTGCCGGTGCCGGGCGTGGAGCTCAAGCTGGTGCCCAACGAGGGCAAGCTCGAGGTGCGCGTGAAAGGACCCAACGTCACGCCCGGCTACTGGCGCCAGCCCGAGCTCACCGCCAACGCCTTCGACGCCGAGGGCCACTACTGCCTGGGCGACGCGGTGCGCTTCGAGGACCCGGGCGACCCGCGCGAGGGGCTGCTGTTCGACGGCCGCATTGCCGAGGACTTCAAGCTCGATACCGGCACCTGGGTGAGCGTCGGCCCGCTCAGGGCGCGCCTCCTGGGGCACTGCCAGCCCTACGCCAAGGACGTGGTCATCGCCGGCGCGGACCTGGCCGACATCCGCGTGCTGGTGTTCCCCGACCTGGAGGCCTGCCGCGCGCTGTCGCCCGACCTGGCCAAGGCCGGGCCTGCGGATATCGTCGCCCATGCGCGCGTGCGCGCCGCGTTCCAGGACCGGCTCGACAGTTTCGCCGCCGCGGCCACCGGCAGCTCCAACCGGGTGGTTGCGCTGGTGCTGCTGGCGGAGCCGCCCTCGCTCGACGCCGGCGAGATCACCGACAAGGGCTCGATCAACCAGCGCGCGGTGCTCCGGCGCCGGGACGCGGCCGTGGCCGGCCTCTATGCCGCAACCCCGCCGCCGCAGGTGATCGTGGCGAGGCTGTAGCGCGGGATCGCCGGGCGGATCGAGCGAAGCCCCTCCTTCGCCGGCACGCGCGGCCATCGCGTGTCCGTGCACGCAACGGTGGACGGCCGATCCTCCGGCGGCCCCCGGCCTTGCCCGGCCGCGCAAATCGCACCAAGGTCGCCCGCTCGAAGCTATGCGCGCATGTGCGCCTGTCATTCATCGGAGGACCGACATATGATTGCCGCCGCCATCCGCTCCCGCCTGCTGCTGGCTTCCGTCGTCGGGGCCGCAATCCTCGCGCTGGCCCCGGCTCCCTCGCAGGCCCAGCAGACCCCTGCCAAGAAGGCGCAGACGGCCCAGACAGTGACGGCCGGCAAGGGCCAGAAGGTGTGCCGCGTGAAGCTGCAGTATACCGGCGAGGTTCGGACCTGGTTGTGCCCGAAGGAGGTGCCCTGCTGCGTCTGGCACGAGATCAACTACGTCAAGTGCGGCAGCACCATCACGGGATGTCTGTAGGGTATCAGACCGCGAGCGTCCGGCCGATCAGCGAACAGGTTCGGGTGGAATCTGGGCACCGATCATCATGGGGCGCCTCTTGCCAGGTCGCCGATTCGATGCCGTTTTCTCGAACGCATTGACGCTCGGATCTGCAGGATCCTGCAGAGGCTCGCCACCAGCTGCAGGTGCTTCCAGATGGTGCCTGCCGGTCCGGCACTGCAGCGCCGACCTCTCGGGCATCTGCTGACCTCGCGCAGAGCCTGAACCGGCGGCCGCTCGGTCCGGCTTCCGCCGTCCGCCACCCCATGCTACAAGCCGCCCGATGCACCGACTGCCTTGGCGCGCGAAGAGGCCCCGTAGCTCAGCGGATAGAGCATCGGATTCCTAATCCGAGGGTCGCAGGTTCAAGTCCTGCCGGGGTCGCCACTTAACCTACGGAAAACGCGACAAAAAAACCAGAACCGTTCAGTGGCCCCGAACTATAGTTCGGGCTGTAGTCCGGGACAGCCCGACGTTGCAAGAATGCTCCATGTCGGATTGCCTGAAGGCAGGAAACCTTCAGTGTTCTGCTGGCCGATGGCCGCTGAAAAGGCGCGTCCGCTTGGCCCGGATTTTCGCCAGAGTTAGGGTTGGGCGGGAGGCGGACGCCCACGACGCGGTAGCGATGCCGAGAGCGGCGCATGTTGGCTTGCGTTTTCCGGACACCCTATGGCCTGTCGCTCCTCTGGATGGGCGGCAGGCGCGCGTCGTTTGC
>DATMZP010000065.1:0-4689 GCA_035573595.1 Hyphomicrobiaceae bacterium | reverse complement strand
AAAGCACGAAGCCGCGCTTGGCCTGCTCGGAGATCGCGCTCTCGTCTCCCTCGATCCAGCGGTCGAACGGGGCGATGCCGGGCTCGATGGTCCGCTCGTAGGCGGCGATCGCCTTGGCGATAGCGTCCACATCGATCGCTGCGCCCGGCAGGGCAGCATTAAATTTGGCCGCATAATCGGGGATGGCGCGGATGCGCTCCTCGATCACCTCCACCTTCACGGGCGCATCGGTCTGGCTCATGGACATGGAGCCGGTGGCGATCGATGATTTGGCCTGCGCCTCCAGGGTGGCGCTGCGCCCATCCCAGCCGATGGGGCCGGACACGTAGCCGAGCGCCAGCAACGTCTGCGACCGGCGCGAGGTGAGTTTGCCGGAATCGTTGCGGCTCTTGGCGTCGGTGGTCGCCCGGCCGAGATTGGAGAAGTGGCAACCGGCGCACGCCGTGGTGCCCGAGGCCGATACGCGCGGATCGTAGAACAGGCTGTGCCCCAGCCCGACCAGCGCCGCATTCTCCACCGACCGCGGCCCCGACCGCTTGTAATCCGCCTTCATGGACGCCATCCGCCGCGCCGACGGCATGCCGTCCTGTGCCTGAGCGGCCGGCTGACTGCCGAGGAGCCCGAGACACCCCGCAGAGATGACGGCCAGCGCCATCGGCCCGTCGTTCCGCAAACGTCGTCTGTGTCGCATCCCGTAATCCCCCAATGGAAAGCCGCCGCGAACGGCCGGACGATCCGCCGCCGCCACTTATGGCGCCCAGCGGGTGTCGTCGTCATCCGAACGGTTGATGCTGAGCGAGATTATCCGTGGAGATCGCACGCGGAGGGCGCACTCGTGCGAAGCGATTTGCGCCGCGCGTGCCAGAAGTAGGTGGAACAGGCCCGAATAGCGGCAGCGGCGCAATGCCCTTCGCAGCGTGGCGCCTTGCGGCATTGCCGGCGCCACTCGAGTTGCGGCGGCCCGCTACGTCGCCTTCTGACGGTCCTGATGCACGGGCGACCGCGAGACGCTGCCCGGACCCTCCGATACCGGCTGCAGCAGGTGAACGCCCAGCAGCACGCCGAGCAGCATCGTCAGGTAGGCGATCAGGAACCAGGACAGCTCGCCCTGCAGGTCGCTTTTCACGCTCTGACGCATGGCGCGCCTCCTCCTCACAGCCAGCCTTCGCGCTTGAACCACAGGTAGGGGATGGCGGCGGCAACCGCCATCAGGATGAGGGCGGCCGGATAACCGTAGGCCCAGCCCAGCTCCGGCATATGCGCGAAGTTCATCCCGTAGATCGAGGCCACCAGCGTCGGCGGCATCAGGACCACCGCGACGATGGAGAAGATCTTGATGATCTGGTTCTGCTCCAGGTTGATGAGACCCAGCGTGGCGTCGAGCAAGAAATTGGTCTTGTTGGAGAGGAAGTTCGACTGATCGCTGAGCGCCACCGCGTCGCGGTGCAACGACTTGATGCGCACCCGCACCTCCTTCAGCGCCCGCTTGTCGTTATCCTCCGCTGCCGAGTGATAGGTGAGAAGCCGGCTGATGCTGACCAGGCTCTCCCGCAGCTTCGTGAGGAGGTCGCCGTTGGTGCCGATCTGCTCGATGGTGGCGGCGAGGTCGCGGCTCTTGGTGGGGCGGCCATTCTTCGACTTGTGGCGGAACACGCTGCGCGAGATCGCCTCGATGTCGGCCGCCGCCCGCTCCAGGGTATCCGCCAGACGGTCGATGAGCGCCTCGATCAGGCTCAGCATCACCTGCTCGCCGGTGGCGCAGGCAACCGCACCCGGCCGCTGGGCGCGCGCCACCACGCTCAGGAACGCCCGTGGCTCCGCATAGCGGATGGTGGCGAGACTGGTGCCCTTGAGCACGAAGGTGATGGGCGTGGTGACCGGCTCGTCGCTGTCGAGCATGGCGATGGCCGTGACGGTCATGAACTCGGCGCCGCCTTCGTTGTAGAGGCGGGCCGACATCTCGATCTCCTGCATCTCCTCGCGCGAGGGCAGCGAGATGCCGAGCGCCTGCTCCACGCAGGCGTCCTCCTCCGGTGACGGGTTGAACAGATCCAGCCAGACCGGCCCTTCGGTCTGGCGCAGGTCCGAACAGTCCGGGGTGGCGGGGGTGCGGGCGACCAACCTGTCGCCCTCGCAACGATGGATGCGCAGCATGTCGTGCTCCCGTTCCGCCGCCGCCGCGGTCTCGGGAGCCTGCCGAACCCAGGCTGCCTCAGCCGCGCGACGGCACCGATGGTCGACTAGGTCGGTCCGAGCTCATGGGTTTCCGTTGTCCGATTGCGCCCCGTGCGGCCGGCCGCCGCAGGGGCCGTGTCACAGGCATCGCACCGCAGCATGTAGGCCGATTGTCGCGCGCCGCCAAGTGGAAAAAGCGCCGCGTCCATCGGTGTCAGACCATCGAAGGTCGGCGCAGCCGGTGATCGACTGAGACCGGCGCCAGGCGACGCGACTATTCCCCGCCGGCGCAAGAGCCTAGAGGCCGGTCACGGCGCTGACCAAGTTGGGCGCTCGTTCGCGGCACCACAATAATGCGGGGGCGAACCGGCCTCAATTCGGGGCCAACCGGACGGCCAAAGCCGGCTCCGGCACGGTCTCGCGCGGTGCGACGACCGGTTGGGTGCGCTCGGCGACACTTGCCTCGCAGCTGGGCGCACGCTCGCCCACATAGTAGTCCCCCAGCACTAGCACGTCGATGCCGCTCTTGAGGTAGCACTCGACGGCGTCCCTGGGGGAGGCCACGATGGGCTCGCTCCGGTTGAAGCTGGTGTTGAGCAGGATTGGCACGCCCGTGAGGCGGCCGAACTCCTCGATCAGGCCGTAGTAGCGCGGGTTCGACGACCGCTCCACCGTCTGGATGCGGGCCGTTCCGTCCACGTGCACCGCGGCCGGGATGCGATCGCGGCTCTCGGGCCGTACACGCGGGGCGAGCGTCATGAACGGATCGGGCTGGTCGATCTCGAAGAACTCGCTGGCCCGCTCCACAAGCACCGCCGGGGCGAACGGCCGGAACGGCTCGCGCTGCTTGACCTTGGCGTTGAGCACGTCGCGCATGTCGGGCCGGCGCGGGTCGGCAAGGATCGAGCGGTTGCCGAGCGCGCGCGGCCCCATCTCGAACCGGCCTTGGAACCAGCCGACGATCCGGCCGTCGGCGAGATCCCGCGCTACCCGCGCGATCAGCTGGCCTTCTTTCAGGCGGCGGTAGCTCAGTCCGGCGGCGTCGAGGGCGGAAACGATCTTGCCCTCGCCGTAGGCCTTCCCGAGCAGGGCGTGCTTGAGCTCGAATCGGCGGGGAAGCCCGAGGTCGTGATGGTAGTGCCACAGCGCGCTCCCGAGCGGCGCGCCGGTGTCCGACGCGCACGGCGGCACCCACAGGCGCCGCACGTCGGTGTGCTCCAGGATCTTGGCGTTGGCCACACAGTTGAGCGCCACGCCGCCCGACATGACAAGATCGCGCTGGGGATGCCGCTTGAGCAGCGTGCGCACCCGGTGCAGCACGATCTCCTCGATGACCGCCTGCAGCGCGAAGGCCACGTCGCGGTGCCGGTCGGTGATGAACTCGCCCGGTTGGCGTGGCGGCCCGAAGGTGTCGAGGAACTTGCGCTTGAACGGGCTGAGCTGGCCGTAGATGTCGTAGCTGAAGTAGTCCATGTTGACGGCATAGCCGCCGTCCGGCATCGGCCGAATCACGTCGCGGAAGCGATCCACGTAGGTGTCGCCGCCGTAGGCGGCGAGCGCCATCACCTTGCCCTCGTCGCCAAAGCCGGCGAAGCCCAGGTACTCGGTGACGAAGGTGTAGACGAGGCCTGCCGAGTTCATGATGCCCGTAGACCACAGCCGCTCCAGCCGGTTGCCGTGGCCGATGTAGGCGCTGGACGAGCAGTCGTCGCCGTAGCCGTCCATCACCAGCACCAGCGCCTGCTCGAAGGGGGAGACGAAGAACGCGGCCGCATGCGAATGGTGGTGGGGGACATTGACGATGGGCGGAAGGTCGGCGACGCCCAGGCGCTTTCTCAGGTCGCGCTTTAGGAAGTGATTGAGAAAGACGACATCGTTCTTCTGCGAGGTGTGCGATTGGGGCAGCGCCAGCGAGAGGGAGAGCGGAAAGCGGCGCACCAGCAGCGACGCGAACGTGCGGCGCAGCAGCCCCGGGTCCCACGGTGTGGTGATGACGTCGATGCCGTGAATCCCCAGCTCCAGCTCCTCCAGACCGGCGATCAGCCCACGGCGCGGGAACTTCTTGGTTTTCTTGTCGCGGTTGAAGCGCTCCTCCTCCAGGACGAGCTCGGGCACACCGTCCCTGAGGAAAGCAACGCCGCTGTCGTGGGTTTTGGCTACGATCCCGAGAATGCGCAAGGCTCGAACACCGCTCAGCTGAACTCGGTCGGATGAGGTACGCCGGCGGCGCCACGCATCTGCGATCGCCACGCGCGGCGCATTAGAGACAAGCACCGCACGCTTGTCGAGTTGGCAGACGCGCCGCCGCGACAAGGAGTTGTGGAGACCGAGCGTTAGCTGATAATTAGATGACGGATAGCGGATAGCTCAGATCGCACCGCACTCAGGGCCGGGCGTACCGTCCGCATTCAGTCGTGCCTGCCATGGCAATGCTTGTACTTCTTGCCCGAGCCGCATGGGCAGGCGGCGTTACGGGAGACCTTGCCCCAGGTGGAGGGGTCGTTGGGATTGGCC
>DATMZP010000064.1:0-4921 GCA_035573595.1 Hyphomicrobiaceae bacterium | reverse complement strand
TGGGTCGGCTCCAGGCTTACTTAGCGTGTTATCCCCTCCAATTCGAACATAAACGCATCTTATCTCGTAAGCCTCAGAGATAGCACGCGGAATCACTCATCCGGTAAGGATTCCAACACCCTCTCCTGCGCCGAGCGAGGGGGCGGCAGTTTGACACCGCCGCATTCGTCCACCATGTTCACGCCGCCGGAGGGCAGGGTAACAGCCACAAAGCGAGTATGGGCCGCTCCCAGGCAACCAGCCGGGAGTGCGATACAAGGCATTCATGAACGTCGTCATCGTCGAATCCGCAGCCAAGGCCAAGGCAATCAACAAGTACTTGGGCTCCAAGTACAAGGTCCTGGCGTCTTATGGCCACGTGCGCGACCTGCCCCCCAAGGACGGCTCGGTGGAGCCCGACAACGACTTCCACATGCACTGGGACGTCGATGGCAAGTCCCAGAAAATCATGAAGGAAATCGCCGCGGCAGTGAAGGGCGCGGACAAGCTGATCCTGGCCACCGATCCCGATCGCGAGGGCGAGGCCATTTCCTGGCACATCCTGAGGATCCTGGAGGACCGGAAGGCACTGAAGAAAGGCCTGCCGGTCGAGCGGGTCACCTTCAACGCCGTCACCAAGCAGTCGGTTCTCGATGCGTTCAAGGCGCCGCGGGCCATCGACGATCCGCTGGTGGAATCCTACCTGGCGCGCCGGGCGCTCGACTACCTGGTGGGCTTTACCCTCTCTCCGGTCCTGTGGCGCAAGCTGCCGGGCGCCCGCTCGGCGGGCCGGGTGCAGTCGGTGGCGCTGCGCCTCGTCTGCGACCGCGAGGCCGAGATCGAGGCGTTCAAGACCCAGGAATACTGGTCGATCGAGGCGCTGCTCGCCACGCCCAAGGGCGAGGAGTTCGGCGCCCGGCTCTCGGCCATCGCCGGCAAGAGGGTCGATCGGCTCGATGTCAAGGACGAGGCCTCGGCGCACGCCATCAAGGCCGCCATCGAGGGCGGCGCCTTCCGGGTCACCTCGGTGGAGAAGAAGGCGGTGCGGCGCAATCCGGCCGCGCCGTTCACCACCTCCACCCTGCAGCAGGAGGCCTCGCGCAAGCTGGGCTTCTCGGCCAAGCAAACCATGAACGTCGCCCAGCGCCTGTACGAAGGCGTGGACCTCGGTGGCGAGCTTGGTGTGACCGGCCTCATCACCTACATGCGAACCGACGGGGTGACGATCATCCCCGAGGCCATCTCCGCCATCCGCGGGCTCATCGAGGACCAATACTCCAGGCGCTACATTCCGCCCTTCATCCGCGAGTACAAGACCAAGGCCAAGAACGCCCAGGAGGCGCACGAGGCGATCCGGCCCACCGACGCAGGCCGCAAGCCCGATGACGTTTCGCGCTACCTGGAACGAGATCAGGCCCGGCTCTATGAGCTGATCTGGAAGCGCGCCGTAGCGAGCCAGATGGCCTCCGCCGAGCTGGAGCAGACCACCGCCGAGATCGAGGTGCCGGGCAGGGACGGCAAGCCCTACGGCCTGCGCGCTACCGGCTCGGTGGTGACGTTCGACGGCTTCATGCGCCTCTACGAGGAAGGCCGCGACGACCGCCAGGCCAAGAACGGCAAGGCCGAGGAGGCTGCAGACGATGACGGCCGCCGCCTGCCGCCGCTGGCCCAGGGCGACCAGCTCAAGGACCGCGGCATCGAGGCCAAGCAGCACTTCACCGAGCCGCCGCCCCGCTTCACCGAGGCGACGCTGGTGAAGCGCATGGAGGAGCTGGGCATCGGCCGGCCCTCCACCTATGCCTCCACGCTGGCCGTGCTGGAGGACCGCGACTACGTCACCATCGACCGCAAGCGCATGGTCCCCCAGGACAAGGGGCGGCTGGTCACGGCCTTCCTGGAGAGCTTCTTCAAGCGCTACGTGGAGTACGACTTCACCGCCGATCTGGAGGAGAAGCTCGACCTCATCTCCGACGGCAAGCTCGAATACAAGGTGGTGCTGCGCGATTTCTGGCGCGACTTCATCGGCGCGGTGGAGAGCATCAAGGACCTGCGCGTCGGCGACGTCCTGGAGGCGCTGAACGAGATCCTGGGCCCCCATATCTTCCCGCCCAGGGGCGACGGCGGCGACCCGCGCCAGTGCCCGCTGTGCGGCGAGGGGCGCCTGAGCCTCAAGGTCAGCCGCACCTCCGGCGCGTTCATCGGCTGCGAGCGCTATCCCGACTGCCGCTACACGCGCCAGCTCTCGGCGAACGGCAACGGCACCGACGCCGAGGCGTCGACTCCCGACGGCAAGCTGCTCGGGTACGACCCCGAGGGGATCCCTGTCACGCTGCGGGTCGGCCGCTTCGGCCCCTACGTGCAGCTGGGCGACGGCAGCAAGGACGAGAAGCCCAAGCGGTCATCGATCCCGGCTCCCTTCGACGCCAGCACCATCACCCTCGAGCAGGCCCTGCAGCTCCTGTCGCTTCCGCGCAACATCGGCGATCATCCGGAGTCGGGAAAGCCGATCACCGCCGGATTGGGGCGCTATGGTCCGTTCATCCTGCACGACGGCACGTATGCCAACCTGCCCTCCGCGGAGGAGCTGTTCACGGTCGGCATCAACCGCGCGGTCGTCCTGCTGGCCGAGAAGAAGGCCGGCAAGGCCGGCCGCTTCCAGCGGACGGCGGCGACCGTCTTGAAGGAGCTGGGCGAGCACCCCGCCGAAGGGGGCAGCATCCAGGTCCTGTCGGGGCGCTACGGCCCCTACGTCAAACATGGCGACGTGAACGCCACCCTGCCGCGCGGCAAGGCGCCCGAGGCGCTGTCGGTCGAGGAGGCCGTGCAGCTGATCGCCGAGCGCGTCGCCAAAGGCCCGTCCAAGGCCAGGGGCCGCGGGGGCAGGTCATCTTCCAACAAGCCGGCGCGCGAGACCGCTGCGCCGAAGCGGGCCGCCAACGGCGCGCCTGCCAAGAGCACAAAAGCACAAACAAAGAATGGTAAAGACAAAGACGAATCACGGGCCAAAGGCCCGCCGGCAAAGGGCAAGGCGCCCCGAAGCCGAAAGGCAGCTTCATAGGACCACCAGCAACGTGGCGCGCAATCCGAGATCGGCCGGCCCCAACGGATTGCCCAGCAAGGACGCGATCCTCGACTTCATCAAGAGTGCCGCCGAGGGCAAATCCCAGGTCAAGCAGCTCGGCAAGCGCGAGATCGCCCGCGCCTTCTCGGTGAAGGGCGGCGACCGCGTCGCTCTCAAGCAGCTCCTTGCCGAGATGACCGAGGAGGGCCTCCTCTCCGGCAACCGCAAGAGCTTCAAGCAGCCGGGCACGCTGCCGCCTGTCGCCGTGCTGGAGATCATGGCTCGCGACGCCGAGGGCGAGCTCGTCGCCGAGGCCGCGGGCGGCGAGGTCGGCGACGATGGGCGGGGGGAGCGCGTGCTGGTGCTGCCGTGGCGCGGTGCGCGCAAGGCCGAGCCGGCGCTGGGCGAGGGTGACCGTATTCTGGCCCGGCTGACGCGCCTCAAGGAGGCTGACGCGGCCGGCTACCGCTACGAGGCGGAGCCCATCAAGCGGCTGCCGAAGGAGAAGCGCCGCCAGCTCGGCATCTTCCGCGCCCGTGCCCCCGTCTCTGGATCCAGGGGCGGCGGCGTCATCGACCCCGTCGACCGCAAGGAGATGAAGGAGTGGCCGATCGCCCCCGGCGACGAGGGCAAGGCCAGGGACGGCGATCTCGTCCGCTTCGATCTGGCCCGCACCGGCGGGCGCTACGGGGTGCCGCAGGCGCGGGTGGTCGAGACGCTGGGAAATCCGCAGGACCAGCGCAAGATCAGCCTGATCGCCGTGCACGCGCACGGTCTGCCCGACGAGTTCCCGCCCGCCGTCCTCGCCGAGGTCGAGAAGCTGCGCGAGGCCACGCCGGCGGGCCGCACCGACCTGCGCGGCTTGCCGCTCGTCACCGTCGATCCCGCCGACGCCCGCGACCACGACGACGCGGTGCACGCCGCACCCGACACGGACCGCGCCAACAAGGGGGGCTGGATCATCCACATCGCCATCGCTGACGTCGCCCACTACGTGGCACCGGGCACCCGGCTCGACCGCGAGGCGCGCCTGCGCGGCAACTCGGTGTACTTCCCCGACCGCGTCGTGCCGATGCTGCCGGAGCGCATCTCCAACGACCTGTGCTCGCTCCGGGAGCACGAGGAGCGCCCCTGCCTTGCCGTGCGCCTCGTCATCGACAGGCACGGCAACAAGAAGGGCCAGACGCTGCTGCGCGGCATCATGCGCTCTGCCGCCAAGCTCGCCTACGAGGAGGCGCAGGCCGCCATCGACGGCAAGCCGACGCCCAAGTGCAAGCCGCTGCTCGACACCGCACTAAAGCCGCTGTGGGGCGCCTACGCGGCTCTGGCGCAGGCCCGCGACCGGCGCGAGCCGCTCGACCTGGACCTGCCGGAGCGCAAGGTGCTCCTCAACAAGGAGGGCCGCGTGGAGCGCGTGGTGGTGCCGCAGCGGCTCGCCGCGCACCGCCTGATCGAGGAGTTCATGATCCAGGCCAACGTGGCGGTGGCCGAGATCCTGGAGGCCAGGCGCGCGCCCGTGATCTACCGGGTGCACGATGCGCCGTCGAAGGAGAAGATCGTCTCGCTGCGCGAGTTCCTGGACAGCCTCGACCTGAAGCTCCCCAGCGCCGGCAGCCTGCGCGCCGGCGACTTCAACAAGCTCCTGCGCGCCGCCAAGGCGCTTCCCGTTGCCGATCTCGTCAACGAGGTGGTGCTGCGCTCGCAGTCGCAGGCCGAGTATTCGGCGGAGAACTACGGCCATTTTGGTTTGAACCTGCGCCGCTACGCGCATTTCACCTCGCCCATTCGCCGCTACGCCGACTTGATCGTGCATCGCGGGTTGATCCGCGCGCTCAAGCTCGGAAGCGACGGCCTGCCGGAGATTTTCGACAACAAAGTGCT
>DATMZP010000063.1:0-7905 GCA_035573595.1 Hyphomicrobiaceae bacterium | reverse complement strand
CTCCCCTGCATTGCGATGCTTGGCCGCGCGTGACAGTTTGGGTGCGGAGTGGAGCGTGGGGGAATTCATGTACCGAAGCGCAATCGTTGCCCTGATGGTGCTGATCGGCGGCTGCGCGGGCGGGTTTGGCGCACCCTCGGTCGAGGCATCGAAAGCGATCAGCCAGGCGAAGACGGTCGGGGTCATCTCCGCCGTCGGTCACAAGTTCGCGCTGCAGAAGATGGGCATCACCGTATTCGGCAACGAGCTGAACGAGGTGGCCGCTGGCTCGTGGGGCATCGACGATGCGATCGCCAGCAAGGTCAGCGCCTTGCTGAGCGGGCGTTACGCCGTCAGGAGGATCAGCCCACCCGCCGGCCTGGACGCGGACAACGCCGAGGACATGGTCCGCAAGATCGCCGCGTCGCAGAAGCACGACCTCTATGTCGTGGTCGCCCGCTCCACCGCGCCGTTCGGCAGCAGCAACCAGGTCGTCACCGGTCTCGGCATGATCGAGGCGGGTGGCGTCATCAATCCCGACAATATCACGCTGTTCGCGGTCACCACGGTGCTGGTCTACGACGGGCGGACGTTCGAGCGGCTGGGCTGGCAGAGGACGGGCGTCGAGGGCATCTCCATCGGCAAGACCATCAACGCCCCCACGCGCAGCCTCGACCACACGTGGTGGCCGGCGACGCCGCAGGCGGTGCACAATGACAAGCTGAAGGCGGCCACCCGAGCCCTGGCCGTGGAAGGCCTGAGCACCACCATCCCGCAGATCATGGGACTGACGAAGCAGGCCAAAGCGGGATAAAAGCGCCGCCCTACCGCCCCCTTTCCCACGGCCCGCCGTTGTACCACGCACGCCCGCCAGCACCCGCGGCAGCCGACGGCTCCAGCAGCGGCAGCAGCAGGAAGCCGGCAATGAACCCGCCGATGTGCGCCCACCAGGCGATACCGGCGGCGCCACCGAACGGGCTCATCAGCTCGCTCGCGCCCTGCAGCACCTGGATGAAGAACCAGAGCCCGGCGAACACCATGGCCGGGATGCTGAAGAACAGCGGGATGAACAGGATCGGCACGATCACCCGCACCCAGGCGTAGGGAAAGCGCACCGCGTAGGCGGCAATCACGCCGGCGATCGCACCGGATGCGCCAAGCACCGGCTCCGGCGACGCCGCGTTGAAGACGGCGTGGGTGACACTCGCCGCCAGACCCGACAGCAGATAGAGAACGAGAAATCGTGCAGGACCCAGCCGGTCCTCCAGCGCGGGGCCGAAGATGTAGAACGTCCACAGGTTCAGGATGATGTGCAGCCACCCGCCGTGCAGGAAGGTATTGGTGAGGAACGGCGTGAGATCGAGCGGCGAGAGGCCGTTGGCCTCACCCCAGGCCGGGAAGAAATAGCGCCGCGGCACCAGCGCATGCTGGTAGAGGAACCACTGCAGCGCCTGCTCGCTCAGGCTGAGCTGGTAGAGGAAGGCCGCAACGTTGACGGCAACGATCGCCCACACCGTGACCGGCGGATGGCTTCTCGTGACGCTGTCGCGTATGGGGAACAGGGGGCGCCTATCAATCGTGGGTGCTGTGGAGCATGCTTGCCGTTGCGGTCGAGCCGATTTCCTCCCAGAGCTTCAAGATGGGTGCTGGATGCTGCGACGGCAAGCCGCCAGACAGGGAAGGGGGTCAGACCCCTCGCCTCCAACGCCCGGCTTCAATCCGAGCGCCTTTTGCGAGGGGTCTGACCCCTTTGTGCGGTGGGTTACGGCCCTTCGGGCCTAACCCACCCTACGCTTTGACGAAGGTCTTGCCGGTCAGCTTCTCGATGTTGCGGAAGTAGATCTTCTCCCGGTCCGCCTTGGAGATGTCGAGGCCGTCGATGATCTTGATGGTCTCGCGGATGTACTGCGGGCCGCCTTCAGGATCGAACGGGCAGTCGGAGGCGAACACCACCTTGTCGACGCCGAAGAACTCCAGGCCGCAGACGGTGGCCGCGCGCGAGCCGAACACGGCCGTGTCGGCGTTGAAGTCCTGCTTGAAGTAGTCGAGCGGACGCTTCTTGAGGCTCTTGAGCAGAGCGAAATAATCCTCGTCGGAGGTGCGCTTGCCGAGCTGGTCCCACCCCGGCCCCACACGGCCCTCGTGGTAGGGCACCATGGCGCCCAGGTGGTGCACGATGATCTTGAGGCCGGGGTATTTGTCGAGCGTCTTGGAGAACACGAGCCGCGACATGGCCACGCTGGTCTCGTAGGGCCAGCCGAAGGTCCACCAGACCTCGTAGAGCGACTTCTTCTCGTCTTGGTAGTCCGGGTGGCTGGCGCCGCGCTCGGGGTGAATCCAGATCGGTTTGGCCATCTTGTTCATGGCAGCGAAGAAGCCCTCGAACTCGGGCCGGTCGAGCGGCTTGCCGCCGACGTTGGTGTAGATCTGCACGCCCGCCGCGCCCAGCTGGTTGATGGCGCGCTCCGCCTCGGCCACGCCGGCGTCGCCGGCCGTCAGCGGCACCTGGGCGAGGAAGCCGGGAAAGTGCCTGGGATGCTTGGCGACCAGCTCGGCCAGCCCGTCGTTGCCGATCTTGGCGAGCTCCAGCGCCACCTCGGGGCGGCCCTGGCTCAGCGTCTCCAGCGTCGGCGCCGGCAGGGAGAGGATCTGCGCATAGTCCGGGAACTGCTCGACCACCTTGAGGCGGGTGTCGAGGTCGTGGATGGATTTGATGGCGCGGGCGCGGCTGGCGATGTCCTTCAGATCGCTGCCGACCTCGCTCATCTTCTTGAAGTAGCCGGCGGGAAAGAAGTGGTTGAAGGCGTCGATTCGCATCATGGGGTGCATTCCTCCAGTGTCTTTACCCCGCGATTCGGCAGTCGGGGGTCGGCAGTCGGGCTTCGGGATTCTCGACTGCCGAAGCCCGACGCCCGACTGCCGAGACGAGGCGGAGCCTCGTCGCCTAGTCGATCTTGCTCCCGTCTCGATACATGACCTTGTGGCGCTCCTCGCGCACCCAGGCGTCGATCTCATCGATCGTCATGTAGTTGGCCATGTTGAAGCGGTCCCAGCTCAGGATCTGGGGCAGAGTCTTCTTCCAGCGCTTGTAGGGTGGCTTCGCGGGAACGCCGAACAGCATCACATCGATGACGGCCAGATCCTCCGGAATGCCGAAAAGCGGCTTCAACGCCTCCTGCGCCGCCTCCTGGCCGATCGCCGTCAGCCACCACAGCTGGTAGCCCAGCGCCGCCGCGGCGAGGTGCGCCGACATGGTGGAGGCGGCCACGCTCTTCCACGAAGTAGTCGGCGATCTTCGTCTTGACCGCGGGGTCGGTGACCGCGATGTAGTGCCACGGTTGGGCGTTCGCCCCCGAGGGGCCATGCCGTGCCGCCTCCAGCACCATCTCGATGTGCTCGCGCGGCACCGGGACAGCCGGGTTGAACTGGCGCGACGTGAGCCGCTGCCGCACCACGCCCATCAGCTGCTCGTAGCGCGCCAAGTCCGGCACGAACCCGTCCGGCGCGCGCCCTTCGGATCGGTCGCTCATCCCCGCTGCGCTCCCTCGTCCCATCCCCTTATGGAACCGAGCTTATCCTACGCCAGGGGTCAGCGCGAACTGGGCTTTGCGCCTCACCAGCCCTGCCTTGGCGGCGTGCCTCGCCACACCTAACCGATTGTGCATGCACTTGATTGTGCGCTGCCCGGTCACTTATCATTGCCTCCGGTGGCCGCTGGTGAGCGCGTAGGTACCGATGACCGAGCAGAGGAAGCATTTTCCGGAGTTCTACGTCACGGCCCCCCAGCCTTGCCCCTATCTGCCGGGCCGGCTCGAGCGCAAGCTGTTCACCCACCTGACCCACGAGAAGTCGCCCGTCCTGGTCGACAACCTGCTGCGAGGCGGCTTCCGGCGCAGCCAGAACATCGCCTACATGCCCTACTGCGAGGGCTGCCAGGGCTGCGTCTCGGTTCGCGTGCTTGTCAACGACTTCGTGCCCACGCGCTCCATGCGCCGCGTCATGGAGACCAACAGCGACCTCGTCGCCCAGCGCAGCCAGGCCACTCCGACCTCCGAGCAGTACTCGCTGTTCCGTGCCTACATCGACGAGCGCCACGCCGATGGCGGTATGGCCGACATGTCGGTGCTGGACTACGCCATGATGGTGGAGGACAGCATCATCGACACCTTCATGACCGAGTACCGACTGGCGCCCCCCGCAGCCGGCGGCAAGGCCCGGCCACCGCTGGTGGCCACCGCCCTGTGCGACCGGCTCTCCGACGGCATCTCCATGGTCTACAGCTTCTACGACCCCGAGGCCGCCAGACGCGGGCTCGGCACTTACATGATCCTCGACCACATCGCCCACGCGAAGCGCCTCGGCCTGCCCTACGTTTACCTGGGCTACTGGATCAAGGGGTCGGCCAAGATGAGCTACAAGCAGCGCTTCCAGCCCCAGGAGCGCCTCACCTCCGGCGGCTGGTCGCGGGCATAGGAGGTTGGGTAGCGAAGCGCAGGCACAACCTGCGGGTTGGCTCACTGTCTGCCCCGCGTCAGCCGGCTTTCGCGCAGAATCCCGTACACCCCGGCGCCGCCGTGGCGAGCGGCCCTCCTGCCTGGATCAGAGAGGGTCAGACCCCTGCGGGTCTGACCCGTGGGCTCACGCCCGTTTCAGGAGACCGAGCACGAGCAGCAGGATGATCGAGCCGATCACCGCGTTGATGATGGTGCCGATGAACGGTCCGCCGATCGGTACCCACAGGAACGGGAACAGCCAACCGGCTATGAAGGCACCGATGATACCGACGACGATATTACCGATCAGGCCGAGTCCGCCGCCGGTTATGATGTTGCTCGCAAGCCAGCCGGCAATCGCACCGATCACCAGCCAAGCGATAATCGCTTCGATAGGCAAACCCATGGCACCACTCCTCCTTGGCGGGCCGCCATGCTTCGTCTTGCTGTCACCCGGGCTCGCCGGCAGCCCTCTGGGAGCCAGGTCAACGTGGCAAATTTACCGCGCTTCGCCCTGGGCGGCCAGCGGAACCGCCGATAACGGAACAAGGCAAGCGTGCAGTGCACAGGCCATTTTTCCCTTGCCGTACAGGCCGGCGGCGGCGCGAATGGCACTTGGCACGGCCGCCCGGCTGTGTCTCCCTTGCAACTCTCTGAAGAGCGAGCATCATCGCCTGCATTGCGATTTCGAGGCGGGAACCTGTGGGAGGAGGGCATCGTGGCGGGGGTTCTTGAAGGCATCCGCGTGCTCGATTTCGGGCGCTACATCGCCGGGCCATACTGCGCCGCGCTGCTCGCCGAGCACGGCGCCGACGTGATCCGCATCGAGAAGCGCGAGGGCAGCGAGGACCGCTTCCAGGCCCCGGTGGCCGAGACCGGCGAGGGCGCCCTGTTCCTGCAGATGAACCGCAACAAGCGGGGCCTCACGCTCGACCCCATGACGCCGGACGGTCGGCAGGTGGTGCGCCGGCTGGTGGCCACCGCCGACGTCGTGGTCGTCAACCTGCCGCCGCAGACGCTCCTCGCCATGCAGCTCGACTACGAGAGCCTCACTGCCGTGAGGCCCGATATCATTCTCACCACCGTCACCGCCTACGGCCGCGGCGGCCCCTACAGCGAGCGCGTGGGCTTCGACGGCATCGGACAGGTGATGTCCGGCGCCGTCTATATGACCGGCACGGAGGAGCAGCCCTACCGCGCGCAGGTGCCGTGGGTGGACTTCGGCACAGCACTGCACTGCGCCTTCGGCACCATGGCGGCGCTGATGGCGCGCAAGGCCACCGGCAAGGGCCAATGGGTGGAAGGCGCGCTGCTCGCCACCGCCGTCACCATGACCAATGCCATGCTGATCGAGCAGGCCGTCATCAAGCCGGATCGGGTGCCCACCGGCAACCGCGGCCAGACCTCGGCCCCGGTCGACATCTTCCGCACCAGGGACGGTTGGATCCTCACGCAGGTGATCGGCCAGCCGCTGTTCAAGCGCTGGGCCAGGCTGATGGGCGAGGAGCACTGGCTCACCGACCCGCGTTTCAAGGACGACATCTCGCGCGGCGACAACGGCGCCGTCGTCAGCGAGCGCATGGGCCGCTGGTGCGCTGAGCGCACCACGCCGGAGGCGCTGGAGGTTCTGGGCAAGGCGCAGATCCCGGCCGGCCCGGTGCTCAAGCCGCAGCAGACGCTGGACGACCCGCACATCAACGCGATGGGATTCTTCCAGCCGGTGGAGTTCCCCGGCGCGCCCCGGCCGGTGCCGGTGGCCAAGGCTCCGGTGCGGCTGTCGGCGACCCCCGGCTCGATCCGCCGCCGCGCGCCGCTGCTCGGCGAGCACACCGAGGCGATCCTGGCGGAGGTGGGCTACGACGCGCAGGCCATTGCCGCCTTGCGCGACAAGGGGGTGATCTAGGCGCCCGTCAGGCCCTCTCCTGGTACTCCTTGTACTTGCGGGCGCCGAAGGTGGCGATCACGGCGCCGAGCGCACCGTTGACGAGGTGGCCGAGCAGCGGGGCCTGCTGTCCGCCGAGCAGGAAGAACGCCGGGAACAGCCAGCCGCCGACGACACCGCCGGCCACGCCGATCAGTACGTCGTTCAGGGTACCGAAGCTGCCCTTGGTCATAATCTGGTTCGCCAGCCATCCAACGACGGCGCCAACCACAGCCCAGAGGATAACGAATGAAGCGTCCATGACCGTCCCTTGCCTCGAACCTTCCGCCCAGACATTCCGCGCTGACGCGCCAGACCGCTCGGCGCTTGAGGGCACCAAGGGCTCTGGGCGGCAATATCACCGTTGCCGGCTTCGCGGCAAGCCGGGAAGGGCCTGCAAAGCCCGTTCCCGCGGCTGCGTGGCGGGAGAGACCAGGGGGAACACCGGCGACAGATGGGGCGGCCGGGGCTTCAGCTCGGCTTCAGCTCTCCGGAAGACCGCCGTCGTAGCGGGAGGCGATGCGTCCCAGGGCGGCGCGCAGTTCGTCGGTCGTAAGGAGGCCGGCCAGGTCCGTCACCAGAGCGCGAGGGCGGGGCAGCTCGGCGGCTCCCACCAGCCTGTCGGCGATAGCGGCAGAGAACGGCCCGGCGCCCGTCGCGGCCAGGCCGCGGGCGACGAGCCGCTCGATCAGCAAAGGCTCCAGCGTTGGCAGCGACGCGAAGAGGCCCGCCTGCAGCACGGCGGCCAGCGCGTGGTCGGGATGATCGGGCCGCTCCGGCGCCTTGCCGCAGTCCCACAGGTGCCGCACCCGGTCCCAGGGCGTCGGCTCCAGCGGGAACCTCCGCGCCAGGTCCGCCGCCTCGTCTGCCACGTAGAAGCGGTTGAGCCGGTCGAAGAAGACGAAGCGATAGCCCGCCCCCAGCAACGCCGGCTCCCACGCCGTCCAGGCATCCGCCATGCTGCCGGGAGCCACGGCCTCCACAACCACCACGCGCGGGCGCCAGCGGGAGAAATCCAGGCCGGCGATCACCTCGGCCTCCGCACCCTCCACGTCGATCTTGAGGAAGTCGATGCGATCGAGCCCCGCCTCGGCGCACAGCGCGGCCAATGTACGCACCGGCTTGGCGATGGTTGTATAGCCGGCACCAAACTGGGCGGCGCCCGCGGCATGCTCGCGTACCGTGGTCGAGAAGCCATGCAGCCGGTCCACGACGTGGAACTCCGCCTCTCCATCGGCGCGCCCGGCGAGGCAGCTCACGACATGGTCGCGCGGGCGCACGCCTTTGTAGATGTCCGCCAGCGCCTCCTGCGGCTCCACCACCAACCCGCGCCAGCCCTTGAGGTAGAACCAGAACGAGACGTTGTCGGCCACCGGGTGGCCGCCGCCCACATCGACATAGGTGCCTTGGGGCTGGCCCTCGAAGACCAAGTCCAGATGATAGTCTTCCAGGTTCTGGGCATACGAGAGCTGCATTGCATCGCCTGTCGGTTGTGGGGAGTGGGGAATGGGG
>DATMZP010000062.1:0-6363 GCA_035573595.1 Hyphomicrobiaceae bacterium | reverse complement strand
CGGCGGGCGGCGTGCAGATCTGCGCCGGGCGCGAGATCTCGGGTCCCGGACCCGACCGCGGCGTCGTGTTCCAGAACCATTCGCTGCTGCCGTGGCTCACGGTCTACGACAACGTGCGGCTCGCGGTCGACAAGGTCTTTTCCGCCACCAAGTCACGCACGGAACGCCGTGCCTGGACCATGCACAATCTCGAGCTGGTGCAGATGGCGCACGCCAAGGACAAGCGCCCGATGGAGATCTCCGGCGGCATGAAGCAGCGCGTCGGCATCGCCCGCGCGCTCGCCATGGAGCCCAAGGTGCTGCTGCTCGACGAGCCGTTCGGCGCGCTCGACGCCCTCACCCGCGCGCACCTGCAGGACTCGGTGATGGCCATCCACGCCCAGCTGAAGAACACGGTGCTGATGATCACCCACGACGTCGACGAGGCCGTGCTGCTCTCCGACCGTATCGTGATGATGACGAACGGCCCCGCCGCCCGCATCGGCGAGGTGCTGACGGTGCCGCTGGCGCGCCCGCGCCGGCGGCTCGAGCTGGCGGCGGACCCGGCGTACATCAAGGCGCGCCAGCGTGTGATCGAGTTCCTCTACGCGCGGCACAGGGCGCCGGCGCTGCAGGCGGCCGAGTAGGCGAATGGCCAATGGCGAATGGAGTGCCAGTCGTGAGCCTCGAGGCCATTCGCCGCTCGCCATTCGCCATTCGCGCCTGTCGCGGAGGAAACCGATGAGCCCGAGGCAGCGCGAGCGGCTCGTCATCGTCGGCGGCGGCATGGCCTCTCTCAGGCTGATCGAGGAGATCGCGTCGCTCTGCCCCGACCGCTACGGGATCGTGCTGGTCGGGAAAGAGCCGCACCCGCCCTACAACCGCGTGCTGCTGTCGAGCCTGCTGGCAGGCGAGGTGGAGGAAGCCGACATCGAGCTGCGTCCGCGCGCTTGGTTTGCGGAGAACTGCGCCGAGCTGATCTGCGGCGATTGCGCCATTGAGCTGCGCCCCGCAAAGCGCGAGGTGGTGCTGGCGAGCGGCGCGCGTCTCGTCTACGACCGGCTGATCCTGGCCACCGGCTCCGACGCCATCCGCCTGCCCGTGCCCGGCCACGACCTGGCCGGTATCACCACTTTCCGCGACCTCGCCGATGCGGAGGCCCTGCGCAGTGCTGCGGCAGGCGGCCGCGCCGTCGTCATCGGCGGCGGCCTGCTCGGCATCGAGGCTGCGTACGGCCTCTGCCGCCGCGGCCTCGCCGTGACGCTGGTGCATCTCATGTCGCGGCTGATGGAGCGGCAGATCGATGCTCCGGCGGCGGTTCTGCTCAAGGCGGCCGTCGAGAAGCTTGGCATCCAGGTGCTCCTCGAAGCCGAGACGGCGGCCATCGAGGGCGACGGCCGGGCCGAGCGCGTCATCCTCAAGGACGGCCGCGCCCTGCCCGCCAGTCTGGTCGTCATGGCGGCCGGTGTGCGGGCGGAGACGAGTCTCGCACAAGCCGCCGGCGTCGAGGTGGGCCGTGGCATCGTCGTGGACGACAAGCTGGAGACCAACTGGCCGTCCGTCTACGCCATCGGCGAGTGCGCCGAGCACCGCGGGGTCTGCTACGGCCTGGTCGAGCCTGCCTACGCCCAGGCCAAGGCGCTCGCGCGCGATCTCGCGGGGCTGCCCGCACGCTACGAGGGCTCGCTGCTTGCCACCAACCTCAAGGTGTCGGGCGTGCCGGTGTTCTCGATGGGCGATTTCGAGGGCGAGGGTGCCGAGACCATCGTGCTGGAGGACCAGGAGGCGGCGACCTACCGTAAGCTGGTGGTGCGCGACAATCGCCTGGTGGGCGCGGTGCTGGTGGGCGATACGGCCGACGCGCTCTGGTACCGCGAGCTGATGGTCGTGGGGGCGCCCATCGCCCCCTTGCGCGACAAGCTGGCCTTCGGACGCGCCTGGGCGGAGCGCGAAGCCGCTTGAGTGCGGCCAAACACGCGTCCGACTGAGCAAGGGAGATGCGCAATGCACAAATTCTGACCGCACTGCCGCAACCCACGGCAGCCGAGCCGGCCAACGCCTTGGTTCGACTCGACGCAACTCGTTGATTCATCACAGCCTCGCGACTTGGCACGATGCTTGGCTTCTGTCCAAACGCCGGCCGGCCATCAAAGGCGATCGCCGTCCGCAACCCAAAGATAGGGACAATTCGGCACTGTCGCCAGCTTGGGCTCCAGGGAGTCCGGGAGAGGCGGCTTTTGTGTCGTTTCAGGGCCCGATGACATGGACTAGGCGATGAGCGGCGACTTTACCGCAGAGCAGAAGCTCTACCTCGAAGGCTTCACGTCCGGCCTGCAGGCCGGACGCTCCGCCCGAGGGACCGCGCCGGGCAACGGCGCGCGGGCCGTCCCGGGCGGCGAGCCGGCCGGCCCCGACGCCCCCGGCCTGAGGGCGCAGGGCCGCTTTATCGAGGCCGGCAAGAAGCTCTCGGACCCCGAGAAGTTCAAGCGCGAGCTGCATGCCTTCGACGGCTACGGGAAGTTGAAGGCCCAGGCTGCGACCAACGCGCCGCCGAAGCCCGACGACAACTTCCGTTGGCGCTTCTTCGGTCTGTTCTACTGCGCGCCGACGCAGAAGGCCTACATGTGCCGGCTGCGCATTCCCAACGGCATCCTCAAGCACTGGCAGCTGGCGGGCCTCGCCGACCTCGCCGAGACCTACGCCGGCGGCTACGCCCACGTGACGACGCGTGCCAACCTGCAGATGCGCGAGATCGAGCCCAGGAACGGCGTGGCCCTGGTCGAGGCCATCCAGGACCTGGGGCTGTGCTCGCGCGGCTCCGGCGCCGACAACATCCGCAATGTCACGGGCACGCCCACGGCCGGCATCGACCCCCAGGAGCTCATCGATACGCGGCCCTACGCGCGCGAGTGGCACTTCCATATCCTCAACGATCGCGGGCTCTACGGGCTGCCCCGCAAGTTCAACGTTGGCTTCGATGGCGCCGGCGCCATCGCCGTGCTGGAGGACACCAACGACATCGGCTTCCAGGCCGTCGAGGTGAGGGACGGTTTCGGCGCGGAGCCGGGGGTGTGGTTCCGCCTGCTGCTCGGCGGCATCACCGGCCACATGGACTTCGGCCGCGAGACCGGCGTCATCGTCAGGCCCGCCGAGGCGACGATGGTGGCCGACGCCGTGGTGCGCGCCTTCATCGACCACGGCGACCGCACAGACCGTACCAAGGCGCGCCTCAAGTACGTGCTCGACGCGATGGGGATCGAGCGGTTCCTGGGCCTGATGGAGGAGAAGCTCGGCCGCAAGCTGACGCGGGTGCCGGCCGAGGCCATCAGCCCACGCCCCGCCTTCAGCCGCACCGCCCACATCGGCGTGCACCGCCAGAAGCAGGCCGGCCTCAACTGGATCGGCGTGGCGCTCAACGTCGGCCGGCTGTCGCCGGAGCAGATGCGCGGGCTGGCCAAGATCGCCCGCGATCTGGGCGACGGCGATATCCGGCTCACGGTCTGGCAGAACCTGCTGATCTCCGGCGTGCCGGACGACGGGATCGCGCTGGCCCGCGCCGCCGTCGACGCCATCGGCCTCTGCAGCGAGGCCAACTCGGTCAGGGCGGGGCTTGTCGCCTGCACCGGCAACAGCGGCTGCAAGTTCGCCGCGTCCGATACCAAGCGGCACGCCGAGGACATCGCCCGCTGGTGCGACAACCGCGTGGCGCTGGACGTGCCCATCAACATCCACCTTACGGGCTGCCACCACTCCTGCGCACAGCACTACATCGGCGACATCGGCCTGCTCGCCTGCAAGATCGCCACCTCCGACGGCGGCGACCAGGTCGAGGGCTATCACATCCTGGTCGGCGGCGGCTTCGGGCCCGATGCCGGGCTCGGCCGCGAAGTGGCCCGCGACGTGAAGGCCGAGGACGCCCCGCGCGTCGTGGAGGGGATGCTGAAGACGTATCTGGCGAAGCGAGCCTCAGCCGATGAGCCGTTCTTTGCCTTCACCCGCCGGCACGAGGTTGCCGACTTGCAAAGCATGTTCGCAGCGGAGGCCGTCGGATGACCGAGCTGTCGCCCATCGTGCCGCCGCCGATGCAGGACCTGATCCCCGAGACGGCGCCCTTCACGCGCGAGCAGCGTCTTTGGCTCAACGGCTTCTTCGCCGGCCTGCTCTCGGCGGAGGCGGAGCTGGGGACGGCCGGCCCGAACGGCGCGGCGCCGGCGGCAGGCGAGGTCGACGGCGCGCCGTGGCACGATGCGTCGACGCCCATCGAGGAGCGCATGAGGCTCGCCGAGGGCAGGCCGCTGCCGCGCCGCCTGTTCGCGGCCATGGCGCAGCAGGATTGCGGCCAGTGCGGCTACATGTGCGAGACCTACTCCAAGGCGATCGCCGACGGCACCGAGACCAAGCTCAACCTGTGCGTCCCCGGCGGCAAGGAGACGAGCCGCATGCTCAAGGGCCTGCTCGAGCAGGCCCCGGCCGTGCCCAGGCAGGGGTCAGACCCCCCGCGACCACGGCCGGCGGACAACACCCCGGTTGATACGAGGGGTCTGACCCCGTCCGGAGCGAAGGCGCCCGAGCACGGCACCCGCGATGCGCCGGTGGACGCAGTCTTCCGTATGGCGACGCGCCTCAACGGCAAGGGCTCGGAGAAGGATACGCGCCACGTCGTGCTCGACATCGCCGGCAGCGGGCTCGCCTACGCGCCCGGCGACAGCTTCGGCCTCTACCCCAAGAACGACCCGGCGCTGGCCGAGGCCATCCTCGCCGCCTTGCGTGTGCCGCACGAATTCCCGGTGGGCGGAAAGCCCATCCGCGACGCGCTGATCGAGGACTACGCGCTGGGCCTTGCCCCCGACATGCTGTTAGAGCTGGTCGGCTACCTCGTCGGCGGCGAGCGGCGTCAGAAGGCCAAGGCGTTGGCCAGGGGCCAGGACCCGGACGGCGACGCCGCCACCCTCGACGTGCTGGCGGTGCTGGAGAAGCTGGGCCCCGTGCGCTGCGACCCCGAGGGCTTCGTCGAATGCCTGGAGCCGTTGCAGCCGCGGCTTTACTCCATCGCCTCCTCCCCGCTCGTCACGCCGAGCCAGGTGCACCTCACTGTGGACGCCGTGCGCTACGACATCGCCGGCCGCCGCCGCCTGGGCGTGGCCTCCACGTTCCTGGCAGACCGGGTGAAATCCGGCAGCACCGTCAAGGTCTACACCCAGAAGGCGCACGGGTTCGCGCTGCCTGAGAACGACGCCACACCCATCATCATGGTGGGACCGGGCACCGGCGTGGCCCCGTTCCGCTCGTTCCTGTGGCACCGCAAGGCGGCGAAGGCGAAGGGCCGCGCCTGGCTGTTCTTCGGCCACCAGCGCGAGGCCACCGATTTCTTCTATCGCGACGAGCTCGAGGCCTTCCTCGCCGCCGGCGCGCTCACCCGCCTCTCCACCGCCTGGTCGCGCGATGGAACGGGGAAGGTCTACGTGCAGGACCGCATGCGCGAGGCGGGGCCGGAGCTGTGGGCCTGGCTCAGGGACGGCGCGCACTTCTACGTGTGCGGCGACGCCAAGCGCATGGCCAAGGACGTGGAGAACGCGCTGGTCGAGATCTCCTCCAGGGCCGGTCAGATGAGCGAAGCCGGCGCCCGCGACTTCATCGCCGAGCTGAAGGCCACGGGCCGCTACCAGGCGGATGTGTATTGATGGGTAGAGTGGGGCTAGGAGCGAGCCACAACGTTCCCTCCCCCCTTGTGGGGGAGGGACAGGGTGGGGGGGAAACCCTCGCCTCCAGGACTGTGGTTCCCCCTACCCCTAACCCCTCCCCACAAGGGGGAGGGGGACCCGCGCGTGCCCACTCCCCGGGTGTGCTAACGACATGCCCGTACTGCGGCGTCGGCTGCGGGGTGCTGGCGAGGCCGGACGGCAAGGGCGGGGCGGCCATCGCAGGCGATCCGGAGCACCCGGCGAACTTCGGGCGGCTGTGCTCCAAGGGCTCGGCGCTGGGGGAGACGCTGGGGCTGGAGACCCGGCTGCTGCACCCGATCGTCGACGGTCGGCGTGCGACTTGGGGCGAGGCGCTCGATCATGTGGCAGCCCGCCTTGCTGCCGTCAGGGCCGAGCATGGGCCGGAGGCCATCGCCTTCTATCTCTCGGGCCAGCTGCTGACGGAGGACTATTACGTCGCCAACAAGCTGGCCAAGGGCTTCATCGGCACGCCGCACGTCGACACCAACTCGCGCCTGTGCATGGCCTCGTCCGTCGCCGGCCACCGCCGTGCCTTCGGCGCCGACATCGTCCCCCAGTGCTACGACGACCTGGAGCTTGCCGATCTGGTGGTCCTCGTCGGCTCGAATGCGGCCTGGTGCCACCCGATCCTTTACCAGCGCATACAGGTGGCCCGCGCCGA
>DATMZP010000061.1:0-4787 GCA_035573595.1 Hyphomicrobiaceae bacterium | reverse complement strand
GAGGCCCGCAAGGCCATGCGCGAGCACCTGACCCGCAGCCTCAAGCGCTATCGCGGACTGGCCGAGCGCTAGATGCGCCTGACCTGGCGGGCGAAGTCACCCGGACCGGCGGCACCCCTCACTGCCCCCTCACTGCGATGTGATTGGTCGCGCACCAGCCCATCCCGACGGACGCCATATTCCCGACCGCTGTCATGGCGGACGGCTCGATGAGGGACATCAGACCATGTGGCATTCGGTGCGGGCTGCCGGGGTGGACGTTGCGGGGCCGTTTGCCGCCTTCCTCATCGCCGCCCTTCTCAACATCGCGCCCGGGCGTGCCGACACGCTGCACATCGACACCCGTGAGGGGCCGCGCCGGGCCATCGTCCTGCCGGCCGGCCAGGAGGCCGCCCCTACCGTCATCGTGCTGCATGGCGCCATCAACACGGCCGGGTGGGCGGCGCGCCAGTTCGGCTTCGCCGAGGCCGCCGCTGCGCGCGGCTTCACCGCCGTGTTTCCCCAGGGCGTCGGCCTGCAGTGGAACGACGGGCGCGGCGGCATCTCGTCCAGGGCCGACGACGTCGCCTTCCTGCGCGCGCTCATCCGCGAGCTGACTGCTGAGAGCATCGCCGAGCCCGGCCGCATCTACATCGCCGGCGTCTCCAGCGGCGGCATGATGGCCCTGCGCATGGTCTGCGAGGCCGCCGAGCTCATCGCCGGCGCCGGCACGGTGATTGCCAGCATGCCGGCCGGTACCGGGTCCGAGTGCCGGCCGGCGCGGCCGGTGCCCGTCGTCATGTTCAACGGCACCGCCGACCGGCTGGTCCCATACCAGGGCGGCGGCATCGGCCCGCTCAACCTCGGCGGCTTCGTCTGGGGGGCGGAGCGCACGGCGGCGTTCCTGGCACATGCCAACGGCTGCGACCCGCATCCGATGCACCGCGACGCCTCGCTGGACCTGAGGAGCGTGACCAGGATCGCCTGGAGCGGCTGCGAGCGCGACGCCGGAGTCACGCTCTATCGCGTCAACGGCGGCCACCACAGTGTGCTGGGCCGGCGGCGCATGCTGCCGGCCCTGCTCGGCAAGCGCCACGACGAGCTGTCGGCGGCCGAGACCATCGTCGCAGCGTTCGCGGGCGAGTAGGCATGACTGGCCCGCCCCGCTGCCCACCGCCCATTGCCTCGGGGCGCACATCCTGCCAAGCCTGTCCGCCGACGGGATCAGGAGCCTCGGCCGGAGAAGCACATGCAGATCGAGTTGAAGGGCAAGCGCGCCATCGTCATGGGGGGCAGCAAGGGCATCGGGCGATCGATCGCGCTCGGCCTGGCAGGGGCCGGCGCAGCGGTGTCGATCTGCGCCCGCGGGCGGACCGCGCTGGATGCGACGGTGGGCGAGATCGAGGCGCGCGGCGTGGCCGCGCACGGCGGCGAGTGCGACCTCGCCGACAGGGCGGCGATTCCGCCCTACGTCGCGGCGGCGGCGCAGGCGCTGGGCGGCATCGACATCCTGGTCAACAACGCCTCGGGCTTCGGCACGGCCGACGACGAGGCGGACTGGGCCAAGAGCCTCGACATCGACCTGATGGCGACCGTGCGCGCCTCCCACGCCGCCATCCCGCACATGGAGAAGGCCGGCGGTGGCGCCATCCTCAACATCTCGTCGATCTCGGGCTATCGCGCCAGCGCCCGCTCGGCGCCCTACGCAGCCGTGAAGGCGGCGGTGATCAACTACACCATGTCGCAGGCGCTGATGCTGGCCCCCAAGCGCATCCGCGTCAACGCCATCGCGCCGGGCTCCATCGAGTTCCCCGGCGGCATCTGGGACCGGCGCAAGACGAGCCAGCCGCAGCTCTACAACGCCATCCTCGACTCCATCCCCTCGGGCCGCCTCGGCCACCCCGAGGAGGTGGCCAACGTCGCCGTCTTCCTGTGCAGTCCCGCGGCGTCGTGGGTGACAGGGCAGACGCTGATCGTCGACGGCGGGCAGATGCTCGGATGAGCCGACCGTCGCCGCGGATGGTGTGAGCTCGTCCGGGCCTGAGACCAGCTCAACCGTTGCAGGGCCGGGCGCGGGCGCGGCAGTACCAGCTTCCGCCGCCTTCCGGCTTCCTGCAGCGCGTGGCGCGGTCGCGAGCGCGCGACCAGAAGGCATACTCGTTGCCTAGACGGCGGCGCACCTGGCTGCGCCAGTCGGAGCGCGCCGAGATGCCGGTGGTGGTGTAGAAGAGGCCCGTCGCCTCGCCGACGAAATAGCCCGCGCAGGCCGCCTCGGCGCGGTCGGCCGTGGCGAGCGTTGCCGCGACGAGCGCGGCCGCGCCGGCGGCTCCCCACAGGACACTGCGTGCCATCATGCTGTCCTCCCTCCAGAAATAAGCCAATGCCACTAAAACGGGTGCCGCCGCTGCGGCGCCAGAAGCTAGCCACGTCCAGCCGCCGCGCGCAAGCGGCTAGCAACAGCGGCTGCCTGCAGGACCGAGTCCCGCACTGGACGAATCCGACGCGTCCGGTCCTTCTCTCTCGTGTATAAGCCCTGCCGGTGCGGGGTCGTCGGCCGGGGCCGCCGTGCCCGAACGCTGCCCGATATTGCAAGGATAGCCGATGCGCAAAACGCTCTATTTGATTGTATTCACCCCCAGCCCGCTCTCGGCCCTGGGCCATGCCATCAAGCGGCAGATCGAGGAGATGGCCCGCACGGAGACGCAGGACATCGCCGTAACCTGCTGGGACGAGGACACGAGCTTCTTCGACCCGAGCAACCGCTATCCTCTGAACGAGTGCATCCGCAAGCTGCACAGCTTCGACGGAGCGATCATCATCCTGGGCCCTGCGGCGCCGTCGGCCGGGGCCGGCGCGGTCTCGACCTCGGCGGAAGGCGCGGCGCCGCCCAGGGCTCCCGGGGTCCCCGCCACGCCGCTGCCCGTGAACTCCAACGTGCTGATCGAGATCGGCGCCTGCATGGCGCGCTTCGGCCGCAACCGCGTGTTCCTGCTCAGGCCGAAGAGCGACAGCGTGCAGATCCCGACCTATTTCAGCGAGAACAACATCAACTTCGCCGCCTACGACGACGCCGCTGAAGCCGGCCCCGATGCCGTCGCCGAGGCCGCCCGGATCGTCGTGCGCCATCTCGGCGGGCTCGGCCAATCGGCCTACTACTCCGATCTGCCGGCGTTCGGGCTGGCGCACGGCTACTTCAACAACTTCGTGATGCCGGCGATCCGCAACGTGGAGCGCGGGGCCACCGTCTACGCCAAGTCCGGCGGCGGCTTCCTCAAGGGACGGCGCCGGCGCAGGTTCTCGTCCGCCGTGTTCGTCGTGGCGGTGCCGGAGGACCGCATCGTCACCCGCGGCGAGATGCACCGGCGGCTGACCGAGATCGGTCTCGTCGAGGCCGTCATCGAGGCGCAGGACGGCCGGGACATCACGTTCTTCACCATTCCCGAGTTCCGGGAGAAGGACGCGCTCTACATCGTCGAGGTGCCCACCAACCTGGTCGCCTCGCACGATGCCATCGACAAGATCGAGAAGCTGTGGATCGACATCGCGGGGGCAACCGACGGCTACAAGCTGCCGCTGGAGCGCCGCGAGATCGCGAACTTCTTCCGCTACGTCGATGTCCTGCGCGAGAATGCCGGCCTGCAGACGGGCAAGGTGCGGCAGCTCGCGGTGCCCAGCATCGACAAGCTGACACTCGACCTCATCCGCGGGCAGGTGGCTTGAGGTACAGGGGTCAGCCCCCTCGCACGAAAGCCTGGAGTGGGTCTGGACGGTCGCAGGCGAGGGGGCGGCCCTACGTCGTTTCCAGCTCGGCGTACCAGCCCTCCGGCACTGTGCCGGCCGCGGCTGCCGGCCGGGCGTCGCGCACGGCGGGAGGCGCATCGCGCGACCCGAGCGACGTTCGCACCGTGATCTGCCAGATCCGGTCGGTAGCGGCGCTGCGCTCGGTGGCGGGCAGCCCCTGCAGGCGCTGCCATTCGCGCGCAAAGTCGTAGAGACGCGCCCGGCGCGGGCGATAGCCCGAATGGGCGACCCCCAGGCGCTCCACATAGGCCGGGTCGGCCAGCTTCTCGATTGCGGTCGGGCTCACGACCATCAGGACGAGCCGGGCGATCTGGTCGCGCAGGCCGCTGCCGTCGTGGTTCCGCTCCGAATAGGCGGCGAACCCGAACAGGGTCTCGTCGTCGCGGGTCGGCCGGCCGTGCACGAAGTCCATGTTGGCCGCCGGGTCGAGGCCGGTGATCATGTCCTTGCCCTCGTCCATCATCATGCGGTGGGCGACCGCTTTGGGAAGCCGCAGGAGGCCGGGGTGCCGCGCGGCCTCCCTCTGGATGTGCCTGACGAGGTTGGGGCTGGCGAAGCGCCCTTCCATGGCCGACGCCCGGCCCTGGCTGATGATGTGCAGCACGTCTCTGCCGTCGGCCTCGGTCCTGATGCCATACATCTCGATGACGATGGAGCTTGCGACCAGGTCCTCCCGCTTGAAGCGCACCCGGCTCCTGTGCTGCGACCAGCGGCCGGCTATGAACCCGCCGACGCCGACGATGCCCGCGATCACCGCGAACAGGACGCGGGCAAGCTCGCTTGAAACCATCTCCAGGCCGAAGTGCTGCACCGTGGCCTCCCCCTGCAATCGAGCCCGGGTGCAAGCCGGAGCCCCCTCTGTCTCCCGCAATTGTGCAGCCGTCCTCGGCTCCGTTCAATGGCGCGGTCGCAACCTCAGTTGGGCTCTATATCACGGCCGCATATTGGTTCACGGCGTCGACCTCGTTCGCAAATCCCGCCGTCACCATCGCCAGGGCGTTCTCCGA
>DATMZP010000060.1:0-2285 GCA_035573595.1 Hyphomicrobiaceae bacterium | reverse complement strand
CATCGCTTGCGGCCCAGGCTGGCTGTCTCTGCGCCGCCATGTCGGGGAGCGGGCCAACGTGCTTTGCGGTCTTTCCGACACGGGCCGACGCGCGTCGGAGCGCCACGGCCATCGAAGCCGCCAGACCCGATTGGTGGGTCGAATGCACGGTGCTCGACGGAGCTCCATAAGAGAAGATGGGGCCGCACCCTGACCTTACCCCATGGCCGGGCGCAGCCCGAATGAACAAGGCTGCGTCCTGACCAGTCCCCAGGCCGGGTGCGGCCCCGGATGCCCCATCTTGCGGGCGTCGCTCGATTGAAAAGCTCGAGCCCCGAGCCACACCGATCAGGTGGGGAGGCCTCGCGGTTTGGGCATCCCCACTACGGGGGAGGCTTCAAGTGGGCGCCGCCCGGCAGGCGTCAGCTCGCTCGGCTGATGCAGAACTCGACCACGTCGGTGAGTGCCGGAAGGGACGGCCCCGGCGGCAGGGCGGAGAGCGCCTCGCGCGCCATCGCCCCGTAGTGGCGCGCCCGGTCGATGGTCGCCGCAATGGCGCTGTGACGCTGCATGATGCCGACGGCACGCTCGAAGTCGCCGTCCTCGATGCGGCCTTCGCCCAGGGTGCGGTGCCAGAAGGCGCGCTCCTCGGCGCTGCCGCGGCTCACGCTCAGGATGACGGGCAGCGTGATCTTGCCCTCGCGGAAATCGTCGCCGGTAGACTTGCCGAGGCTGGCGCTCTCTCCCGCATAGTCGAGCGCGTCGTCGACCAGCTGGAAGACGATGCCGAGATTGAGGCCGTAGCTCCTCAGCGCCGCCTGCTCCCCGGCGGGACGGTTAGCGATGGCGGCTCCCACCTCAGTGGCAGCTGAGAACAGCGCGGCAGTCTTGGCGGCGATGATGGCGAGGTAATCCTGCTCGGAGGTGGCCGTATCCTTGGCGGCGGCGAGCTGCATCACCTCGCCCTCGGCGATCACCGCGGCAGCATTCGAGAGGATCCGGAGGGCGGCCAGCGAGCCCACGTCCACCATCATGCGGAACGCCTGCCCGAGCAGGAAATCGCCCACCAGCACGCTCGCCTGATTGCCCCAGACCAGCCGCGCCGACTGCTTGCCGCGGCGGAAGTCGCTGTCGTCCACCACGTCGTCGTGGAGAAGAGTGGCGGTGTGCATGAACTCCACGGCGGCAGCCAGGCGCACATGCCCGCTGCCCTGGTAGCCGCACAGCTTGGCCGAGGCGATGGTCAGCATCGGCCGCAGGCGCTTGCCGCCCGAATCGATAAGATGGTGCGCCAGCTTGGGGATCAGCTCGACGTCGGAGACCGCCTTGTCGAGGATAATGCGGTTCACGTCGGCCATGTCTTCGGCGACCAGGTCGAGCAGCGGCTGCAGGCCCGGCGCCGGACCCTGCGCCTCCTGGAGTGCGACGACGCCCAAGCCGTGGTATCTCCGACTGAAGTTGGCTTCGGCTATATTCGGGGGCTGCCGGGGGCAGTCAAGCCTGCCGTCCGCGACAGAAGGCATCGCCGCGGACGAGCTCAGGCCAGAGAGGGCATGTCAGCGAGGGGGAGGCGCGAGGCGACAAAATGCAGGAAGTGCTGCGCAGCAACGATTTCGTGATCATCAGCTTCGCCCAGGCGGTGCTCCGCGATGTCGGCATCGACTACTTCGTCGCCGACCTGCACATGAGCGTCGTCGAAGGCTCGATCGGCGCGTTTCCACGCCGCCTCCAGGTTGCCGCCGAGGACGCGGCACGTGCCCGCCGGGTGCTTGGCGAGGCCGGCCTCCAGGCTTGGCTAATCGCCGGAGGAGCCTCGCAGGCATGAGCGATGCCGCCGCAGGAGGTGCGCCGTCGAGGCAGGCTGTGACCGACGATGCCTTCCTGGGTGGCCGATTGCGGCTGCTGCAACCCGCCGGTAGCTACCGCGCCGGGATCGACGGCGTGCTGCTGGCGGCGACAGTGGAGGCGGGCGCCGGGGCGGAGGTGCTGGACGTGGGAGCCGGCGTCGGCGTGGTCGGCCTCTGCATCGCGCAGCGGCTGCCGGATGTCAGAATCACGATGGTCGAGCGCGACGGGCAGCTGGCGGCGCTGGCTCGCCGCAATTGCGAGCGCAACGGCTTTGCGGCTCGCGCGCGGGTGATCGAGGCCGACATCCTGCGGCCGCTCGGCGAGGCCCCGGAGCTGGCCGCAGCGGCCGAGCGCTTCGACGAGGTGCTGGCCAATCCACCCTTCCACGTGGAGGGCCGCGGCACCGCGGCCGGCGACCCCGTGAAGGCCGGCGCCAACGCCATGCCCGCGGGCGCGCT
>DATMZP010000059.1:0-8366 GCA_035573595.1 Hyphomicrobiaceae bacterium | reverse complement strand
CGAGGCGAGGCCCGGCCGCTGGATGCGCAGGCCCTCCTCGATGATCTGGCCGACGGAGAGGCGCGGCGAGAGCGACCCGTACGGGTCCTGGAACACCACCTGCATCTCCTTGCGCAGCGGCCGCATGGCCGACGAGCCGAGGCCGTCGATGCGCCGGCCTACGTAGGCGATCGGCCCCTGCGATGAGACAAGCCGCAGCAGCGCCAGGCCCAGCGTGGTCTTGCCGGAGCCGGACTCGCCGACGACGCCGATGGTCTCCCCGGCGCGCAGCTTGAGGGAGAGGCCGTCCACCGCCTTGATATGGTCCACGGTGCGGCGGAGAAGGCCTTTCTTGATGGGGAACCAGACCTTCAGGTTCTCCGTCTCCAGCACCACGGGTGCGGACGGGCTGGGCTCCGGCGGCGAGCCCTTGGGCTGGGCCGACACGAGCTGGCGCGTGTAGGCGTGCTGGGGTCGCTCAAGCACGTCCGCCGTGCGGCCTTCCTCCACCACGCGGCCCTCGCTCATGACGTAGACGCGGTCGGCCATCTTGCGCACCACGCCGAGGTCGTGGGTGATGAGCAGCATGGCCATGCCGCTCTCCCGCTGCAAAGATTTCAAGAGTTCCAGGATCTGCGCCTGGATCGTCACATCGAGCGCGGTGGTAGGCTCGTCGGCGATCAGGAGGTCCGGCTCGTTGGCCAGCGCCATGGCGATCATCACGCGCTGCCGCTGGCCGCCGGACAGCTGATAGGGGTAGGCGTTGAGCCGCTTCTCCGGGTCGTTGAGGCCGACCTTGCGCAGCAGCGCGAGCACCCGCTCGCGCGCAGCGGCGTCGTCGAGGCCGTGGTGCACCCGCATGACCTCGCCCACCTGCTTGAGGATGCTGTGCAGCGGGTTGAGCGAGGTCATCGGCTCCTGGAAGATCATGGAGATCTTGTCGCCGCGGATCTCGCGCAGCATGCGCGGGCAGGCCTTGAGCATGTCCTGGCCGCCGTAGCGGACCTCGCCCGTCGGGTGGTGCGCCGCCGGATAGGGCAGCAGCCTGAGGATCGACAGCGCCGAGACGCTCTTGCCCGAGCCCGACTCGCCGACCAGGGCCACGATCTCGCCCTTGGCGATGTTGAACGACACGCCCTTCACGGCCTCGACGCAGTCGCCGGCGGAACGGAACTCGACGGACAGGTTGTGCACCTCGACGAGGGGAGTGGTGGCGGTTGTCATCGCACCCTCGATGATGAAACGGAGCGCGCCGCGGCGTCCCCTCCCCCCTCGTGGGGGAGGGACAGGGTGGGGGGGAATCCCCAACCTCGAAGGGCGTGGTTCCCCCCACCCCTGGCCCCTCCCCACAAGGGGGAGGGGAATCCGCCCAGCACTCGGCTGTTACGCATCGCTGAACTCGCAGGCCCCAGTTGGTCGGTTGCATGCGACACCTGTCGGCGTGGCGCTCATCGGAAGGTCTTCCTGGGATCGAGGGCGTCGCGGGCCGCCTCGCCGGTGAAGATCAGCAGCGTGAGCAGGCCGGCGATGGAGACGAAGGCGGCCAGTCCCAGCCACGGCGCGAACAGGTTGGCCTTGCCCTGCGCCAGCAGCTCGCCCAGCGACGCCGAGCCCGGCGGCAGCCCGAGCCCGAGGAAGTCGAGCGCCGTCAGCGCCGTGATGGAGCCCGACAGCTTGAACGGCAGGAAGGTCATCGTCGCCACCATGGCGTTGGGCAAGAGGTGGCGGAACATGATGCGGGCGTTGGAGAGCCCAAGCGCGCGCGCCGCCAGGATGTACTCCAGGTTGCGCCCGCGCAGGAACTCGGCGCGCACCACACCCACCAGATACACCCAGTGGAACAGCAGAAGGATGATGAGGAGTGTCCAGAAGCCCGGCACCAGCATGGAGGACAGGATGATGAGCACGAACAGCGAGGGGATCGACGACCAGATCTCCAGGAACCGCTGGAACACCAGATCGACCTTGCCGCCGAAATACCCCTGCACGGCTCCCGCCGTCACGCCGATCGCCGAGGACAGGATGGTCAGCAGCAGCCCGAACAGCATCGAGACGCGGAAGCCGTAGATCAGCCGGGCGAGCACGTCGCGGCCCTGGTCGTCGGTGCCGAGCCAGTTGCGGTTGCCGAGCTCCTGGTAGCGCGCGATCTGCGCGGCCGGCGCATCGCACAGCTCCTTGCTGGTCATCCAGGGCGCGGGGCCGGGGAAGCCCAGGCAGCGGCCTTCCGCGTTCTTCATGCGCGGATAGTCCTTGTTGATCGAGTGGGCCGAGTAGCCGATGGGGGGCCAGATGGCCCAGCCGTTCTTTTGGATCTCGTCGAGGATCACCGGCTCCTTGTAGTCGGTGACCGCGAGGAACCCGCCGAACTTCTCCTCGGGGTAGTCCACCAAGACAGGAAACAGCACCTCGCCCTTGTAGACCAGCAGGATCGGCTTGTCGTTGGCGACCACCTCAGCGAACAGCGTGACAACGAAGAGCGTGAGGAAGATCATCAGGCTCCAGTAGCCGCGCCGGTTGGACTTGAAGTTGTGCCACCGGCGGCGGTTGATGGGCGACAGCCGCAGGCGCGGCAGCCGGACGGCGGCGGCGCCCTTCCGAAGCGAGCCGGAGCGGGCCGGCTCGACCAGATTCCTGTCGAAACGCGTATCCACCGGCTCAGACCTCCCGCGTCTCGAAGTCGATGCGGGGATCGACCAGCGTATAGATGAAGTCGGACAGCACGTTGATGGCGAGGCCGACGAGGGCGAGGATGTAGATGCTGGCGAACACCACGGGATAGTCGCGGTTGATGGCGCTCTCGAAGCTGAGCAACCCGATGCCGTCGAGGTTGAAGATCTGCTCGATCAGCAGCGAGCCGGTGAAGAAGGCGTGGATGAACGCGCCGGGGAAGCCGGCGATGATCAGCAGCATGGCATTACGGAATACGTGGCCGTAGAGCACCTGTCTTTGGCCAAGCCCCTTAGCCTGCGCGGTGAGCACGTACTGCTTGCGGACCTCGTCGAGGAACGAGTTGCGTGTGAGGAAGGTCATGGTGGTGAAGGCGCCGAGCGACAGCGCTGTCAGCGGCAGGATCAGGTGCCAGAAGTAGTCGATCACCTTGCCGAAGAGCGACAGCTCCTCCCAGTTGTCGGAGGTCAGCCCCCGCAGCGGGAACCACTGCACGAACGAGCCGCCGGCGAACATCACGAGCAGGAACACGGCGACGAGGAAGCCGGGAATGGCATAGCCCAGCACCAGCACGCCGGAGGTCCAGGTGTCGAACTTCTCGCCGTCGTGCACGGCCTTGCGGATGCCGAGCGGGATCGAGATCAGGTAGGTGATGAGCATCATCCAGATGCCGAGCGAGATGGAGACGGGCAGCTTCTGCTTGATGAGCTCGACGACGCTGGTCTTCTTGAAATAGCTCGTGCCAAAGTCGAACATCAGGTAGTTCTTCATCATCAGGAAGAACCGCTCGTGCGCCGGCTTGTCGAAGCCGAACTCCCGCTCCAGCTCCTTGATGAACTCAGGGTCCAGGCCCTGCGCGCCCCGGTATTTCGAGGCCGTCTGGTCGCCCCCCGTCTGTGCTCCAGTGGGCGACAGCCCGTCGCCGGAGCCGCCGCCGAAACGGGCGGTGGCGGCCACGTCGGTGCCGGAGACCTGGGCGATGATGCGCTCGATCGGCCCTCCGGGGGCGAACTGCACGATGGCGAAGCTGATCAGCATGATCCCAAGCAGGGTCGGGAAGATCAGGAGGAGGCGCTTGAGAAGGTAGGTACCCATTGCTCCATTCCGTGGCGGCGCGCTTCAGATCGAGCTTGGGTCCGGTGTGCCCCCGGTGTGCCCCTGAGGCATCCTAGCACCGAACACGCGCCGCGGCGGCCTCCGAAGCGGTCCCCGGCGGCGCCCGTCCGTCAATACACGATCGGTCCATCGGCCAAAGTTACTTCTGCTCCATGCTGCCTGGCGCGGCGGCCCGTCTCCACGCTTTTGCCACAATCCGCCCCGCCACAGCGCGTGGAGCCCCGCCCGAGCGCGGTTAACCTACGGCATCGGTTGTCGTTTATCCGCGCGGGAGACTACAGGCGCTCCCGGTAGTAGGTGCGGACGGCCGGCACCGTCACGGCGATCAGGGCGATCAGCGCCAGATAGAGCGGCCAGCGCACCGGCGCGTTCCATTCCGCCTGCATGCGGGCGCGCAGGGGGGCGTCCACGTCCTGGTATTTCTCGGTCGGCACAGAGATGCCCATGGACTTGGTGTTGAGGAGCCAGGCGTGGCGCAGGCCGTAGCTCTCGCGGTGGAACAGCTCGATCCAGGGCCGCTCCCGCTCCAGGATCGCCAGCATGCGGGCAATCACCTCGGCGCGCCGCGCATCGCTCGGCATGTTCTTCATCGTGTTGTAGAGGGAATCGAACTCCGGGTCGCAGAAGCCCGCCGTGTTCGGGCCGTTGTTCTTGGAGCGGGCGTTCTCGCAGGTGAGAAGGAAGAGGAAGTTCTCCGGGTCCGGGAAGTCGGCGATCCACCCCCAGGTGAAGATCTGGTAGGCGCCCTGGCGCACCTTCTGCTGGAACTGGTTGTAGGTGGTGGCCCGCACCTCCACGTCGAGGCCGATCTCGCGCCAGGCCCCGATCAGGAACTCGTACTGCAGGAGCGCCTCGGCGCCGGTGTTGCCGGTATCGAAGCCGAGCTTCAGCGGCCGGCCGGTGGCCGGGTCGATGCCGTTTGCGTAGCCGGCCTCGGCGAGCAGCTGGCGCGCCCGCTTGGTGTCCGGCTGGCGGAAGGGGTTCCTGTAGTCCTTGTCGTAGCCGAAGATGCCGGGCGGCAACGGCGATTGCGCCGGCACGCCGCGGCCGTTGGTGAACAGGCGCAGATACTGCTCCACGTCGATGGCGAGGCTCATGGCCTGGCGCAGCCTGCGGCCCTTGTCGCCGGCCGGCGCGCCCAGCGTCGGGTCCTCCATGTTGAAGCCGAGGTAGGACACTGACGGCTCCACCTCCTTGTCGAGGCGCATGCCGCGCGCCTTCATCTCCGGCGAGAGATCGCCGCTCACGATCACCGCATCGAAGCTCTCCTTGATGATGCCGCTCTTGTCGTAATAGCCCTGCAGGAACTTGTTGAAGAGCGGGATGCTCTCTTTCTCGCGCGTGAAGCGGATCTCGTCGAGGAACGGCAGCCGCCGCCCGGCATAGGCCGGGTCGATGCGCCCGGCCTCGATGTCCTCCGGGTCGATCTCCCTCGGGAACACGGCGCCCGGTGCGCCGGCGTTCTCGGGTGCCCGGCCGTACCAGGCCTCGTTGCGCGCCAGGACGATCCGGTGCTGCTTCTCGTAGAGCGCCAGCCGGAACGGGCCGGTGCCCACCGCGCGGTCGGCCAGGTTCGGCCGCCCGTCCTTGCCGTCGTAGTAGGCAACCGCCTCCCACGCCATCGGCGTAGTGAAGGGCATGGCGAACCAGTACAGCAGCTGCGGGTTGGGGGAGGCGAGGACGAGCTCGAAGTCCCGCTCGCCGTGCACGACACTGCCCTCGATGGGACCGGCGCGCTTGTACTGCTCGTGCGGCGGCAGCGCCGCGAAGGCCGGATCGGCCTTGCGCTTCTCGGTGAGGCGCTTGCCGAAGTCGGCAAAGCCCAGCACGTCGGCGAAGGTGCCGGCGACCGGGCTGTTGACGGCGGGATCGGCCAGTCGCGCGAACTGGAAGGCGAGGTCGGCGGCCGTCACCTCGCGCGTGGTGCGGGTTGGTTGGCCCCCTGGCTGGACCAAGCCGAAGCACGGATCCTCGTGGAAGCGGATGCCGGGGCGCAGGCGGAAGCGGTAGCTCTGGCGCCCGCCGGGCAGCGTCTCCGGCTTGGGCACGGCCTCCGCGAGGCCCGGCATCAGCTCGTAAGGCCGCTTGAGGTAGTGGTAGTCGAGCAGGGTATCGAAGACGTTGCCGGTGACAATTTGCTCGGCCGTGGTGTAGGCGACGGCAGGATCGAGCGTCTTGGGGGCCTCGAAGAACGAGGAGTAGACGATCTTCCTGGTGCGGTCTGCAGCCGGGTAGGGATCGTTGGTGCAGCCCGAGAGGAGAACGGCGCAAAGACCCGCAACCAGTGTCAGCCGCACGGAAGCCACCTCACAATCCAACCCGCCTACCTGCCAATCCTCCCGATCTTATCACGGGTCGGGGGCCGCTTACGCAGCCTTGGCGGCTGGGGGCGGAATGGCCGTGGGCGGCTGGACGGCCGGGCGCTGCTGGCGCGGACGGGGCGGCTGGAAGGCCATGTCCCAGTGGTGCGCGCAATAGGGGCGGCCGGGCGCGTGCGGCCTGCCGCAGAAGTGGAAATCCTCGTGCTTGGGCTCGCCGATGGGCCATCGGCAGTCGCCGGCCTCAAGATCGAGCAGGGTCTTGGGCTTGGCTGCTTTTTTTGCGGTCGTGCTCATGTCCATCACGTCGCACGCCCGCCATCACTCGCACGGCGCGCGCAACGTCCTTCTGTGCGTTGGATGCGATTGGGGGCCAGATAGTCCCGCCGGCCTCCTATCGCCTTCCCCAATTTGGGGGACGCATCGAGGAGAGCCGCCGCCGCACTTCGTCGCAGGTGGGCACGACACGGCGACACGCGCTACGTCATAAGCCGCATCTTGGCCTCACCCCTCCGGCCCCGCGTAGGCGCCGGCGGTGGCGGGGAACATGGACTTGACGATCTTGAAGCGGGAGATGTCCACCGTGGCGTCCATGTGCAGGAAGATGGCGGCATCGCGAAACAGCTTCTCGATGCCGAAGTCGAGCATCACGCCGTTGCCGCCGTGCAGCTCCATGGCGTGCTGCGCCACCTTGAAGACCTCCTCCGAGGCGAACACCTTCACCATGTTGCACAGCTGATCGGCGTCCGCGCCGCCCTCATCCACCGCGCGCGCCGCAGAGCCCAGCAGAGCGCGCACCGCGGCGAGCCTGGTCGCCATGTCGGCGAGCCGCAGCGACACCGCCTGGTGCTTGATCAGGATGCGGCCACCCTGGACGTAGGTCTGCACGTACTCGGCGGTGCGCTCGAAGGCGGCCATGCCGACGCCCAGGTTCTTGGCGGCCTGGATGATCTTGCCGGGGCGGAAGTAGATGCCGGCGCTGCCCAGGGCCTCGCCCTCTGCGAGCAGATGATCGACCGGCACCCGGCAGTCCTCGAACACCAATTCCCCGTTGTTCATGAAGCGGCAGCCCAAGGTCTCGTTGCAGCGGGCGACGGTGAGCCCCGGCGTATCGCGCGGCACCAGGAAGCTCGACGTGCCCTGCAGCATGCCGACCTTGGGGTCGGTGTTGGCGTACACCACGAGCAATCCGGCATCGTAGCCGTTGGAGATGAACTGCTTGCGCCCGTTGATCACCCACGCGTCGCCGTCCCGGACGGCACGCGTGTGCATGGCCGCCTCCGGCACGTTGTAGGGCAGCCAGCGGTCGGACGCCCCGCGCGGCTCGGTGAGGCAGTGGGCGAGGAGGAAGCCCGGATCGCCGACCAGCCGCGGGAACCAGCGCTCCTGCAAATGGCGGGCTGCGAACTTGCGCAGCAGCACCGAGACCTTCCAGTTCTGCACCAGCTTGTCGGCGAGGCCGGAATCGCCGCGCGCGATCTCCTCGGCAATGATGGCGAAGGTCTGCACCTCGGTGGCGGGATCGAGCTCGGTACCGCCGAATTCCTCCGGCACGCCCAGGGTGCGGATGCCGATCCGGTCGGCGCCCTCAAGGATGGCGGGCGGCAGCCTGGCGTCCGGGTCCATCAGCCATTCGCGCTGCCAATTCTGCCGGATGAACGGCGTTATCACCTCGTCCACGAAGGCGCGGCAGCTCGCGCGTGCGATGCGCTGCTCCTCGGAAAGTCCACGGTCGATCGTGTCCATGGCATTGCCTCCCCGATCCCGCCCTTGTTCCGCAAGCCGGTACGGCCCTATCGACTATGCCGCGGGGAGGCCGACCCGTCACCTCCGTGGCTGATGCGCGTCCAGACCTGACAGGTGTCCGTGTTTCGATCGCTGCGAGATGGGCGGGACGCGCAAAGCTCCGTCAAGAGCGAGGAGGACCGACGGCGCTGCAGTTGCCGATGCGACGGCCCACCTGGTACTCGGTCATCGTCATGTTCTTGCCGCCCATCTTCATGGCAATCACGCCGGTGAAGCGCTGCGGCGCGATCGTGTATCTCGCCGATCCGACGGCCTGGTTTCCGCCCGGACAGATGATTTCAAAGGTCAGCGTGTCGCCGTCCTGGCGGATATCCGACGCAGGGCATCGCGCCAGCGGATTGTTCTCGCTCAACACGACGAGGCCTCGTGTACCGGTCTCGCTCACGCAGATCGTCGCCACCTTGGGGACGGCCATTGCAACGTGCCGCAGCTCAAGGCGAACGGTGACCTCGTATTCGCCAGGCTGCTGGACAGGCCTGT